>NZ_JBHWVI010000044.1:5717-50592 GCF_042737005.1 Streptomyces sp. NPDC060027 | reverse complement strand
ACAGGTCGTGTTTCCAGAGAACGTCGACCTGCTCTCGACTGCAGCTAAAGACCCTCCTGCGACGCTCGTCGGCAGCGGCAGCAGAGAGGGAGTAACAGGAATGGCTCAGAGCAACGCGCAAGCCGTCTTGATAACGAGTGCATTCAGCCCCGTCCGGATGGAGGGCATCGATTCTTCGACCCGCGGCGAATTCGATCTGAAGAATTTCGAGAAACTGCCGGCACGCGATGTCCCCGTCACCGCGCTGTCGCCCGGGGTGTCCCTGCGCCAGAGCGGAACCGACGCCGCGCACATCCAGCTCCTCGTCGACGCGGCGGGCTCGGCCGAACTGCCGCCCATCCTCGTCCAGGTGGACGGCTGTCGCGTCATCGACGGACTGCACCGGCTGGAGGCCGCCCGGCTCCGCGGCGACGACACCATCCGGGCGCGCTTCGTGGACTGCTCCAACTCCGAGGCCCTCGTCATCGCCATGAAGGCCAACGGCGCGCACGGACTGCCGCTGTCCAAGGCCGACCGTGTCAGCGGAGCCCAGCGGGTGCTGACCTCCCACCCCGACTGGTCCGACCGCGCCATCGCCCAGATCACCGGCCTGAGCGCGAAGACGATCGCCTCGCTGCGCGAGCGGACGGCCGGCCACACACCGCTCGACGGCAAGCGCATCGGCCAGGACGGACGCCGGCGCCCGGTGGACGCCGGCGAGGGCCGCCGGCGCGCCGCCCAGTACATCGCCGCCCACCCCGACGCCCCGCTGCGCCAGGTCGCCCGGGAGACCGATGTGTCCCTCGGCACGGTCCACGACGTGAGCGCGCGGCTGCGGCGCGGCGAGGGCCCCGAACGCGACGGCCGCCAGAACGCCGCCCGCCCGCAGCACATGCGGCCCGTGCCGTTCGTACAGCCGATGCAGTCCCTCCCGTCCATGCAGTCCATGCAGTCCATGCAGTCCATGCAGTCGGTGCAGTCCGTGCCGCCGGCGGGGCAGGGCGAGCGGACGGCGCAGGCGGAGGCACTCTTCGACGGCGCCGGGCGGGTGCCGCTGCGGGTGGCGCCGAACGCCGACGCCGCGCCGGGGCACCGCCGCAACCACACCGACCCCCCGCCCACCTGGGCGGCGGTGGCGGCCAAGATGGCCGCCGACCCCGCCATCCGCTACACCGCCGGCGGCCGGGAGTTCCTGCGCTGGATGCAGCTGCACGCCACCGAGCCCGGCGAGGACTGGCGCACGCTCGTCGACGCGGTCCCGCCGCACTGGCTCGGCGTCATCGCCCCGATCGCCGAGCACATCGGCAGGGAGTGGGGCCAGCTCGCCGAACGGCTCAAGACCCGCCAGGAACTGTGCCGCACTCCCCCGCGCTCACGGCCCTGACCGGGCCGGCGCCGCGGACGCCAGCCGCAGGTGGCCCGCGGCCCGGCGCCGCGCGCCCGCGCCGGGCGCCGGAGCGATCGAGGCGCACCCGGGGCGGGCCGTCACGGTGGCCGGGGGGTCCAGCGCGGGCAGCGCGAGCAGGACCGGCGGATCGGTCGGCCTCACCGGGCGCAGCCGCACCGCCGCGCTGGTGACAGCGTCGGCGGCGACCGTCACGGCCGGCCGGCCGTGCCCCCCGACGAGCACGGTCCGCCCGGCCCGCGGATCGGGCCCGGCACCGGCGGCCTGCGCCACCGCGAGCAGGTGCCAGCTCCCGCCGGGAACGTTCTTCAGGGAGTAGCAGGACGGGCGGCCGCTGGGCACGTCGACGACGGCCCAGGCGAGCGGCGCGTGCTGGACGACGGCCGTGCGGAACGCGCCCAGGAACACGCGGGCGTTGCCGTGGCCCTCCGGCAGGCTGACCGTCCCGGCGACCGTGCCGGCGACCGTGCCGGACCCGGGCCACCCGGCCGGGCCCGGGTCCGGCAGGCCCTGCTGCCCGTCCCGCGCCAGCCGGCGGAACCGGCCCGGAGAGACCCCGACACTGGCCGTGAAGGACTTCGTGAACGAACCCAGGCTGTTGTAACCGATCGCCAGGGATATCTCGGTGATGCTCATCGAGGTGCTCTCGATCAGCCGTTTGGCCTCGTGCATACGGACCGCGGCCAGAAATCTCCCCGGAGTGAGCCCGGTCTCCGCTTTGAATACCCGCGTGAAATAGAAACGGCTGAGCAGAGCGCTTTCGGCGATCTCGGCGAGAGTCAGCGGCTCGCCGCAACGCTCCCGCATGTAGGCGACTGCCCTTTCCACGGCGTGGTCCATCCCGCACCTCACTCCCTCTTGATCCACCCAGCAGCGTGACGCGTCGGCGTCGCGACCGGCTCGAGAAACACTCGGGATCCACCACAGCCGCGAACGGCAACCGCTCGGCGGGAGCAGGAACAACAACAGGATGGGCAGGCGGGCGGACGGGTCAGGAATCGAGAAGCCCCGCTGACCGGGGCGCCGCTAGCGTGACGGCCATGGATCTCACCATTCATACGAGCGTCATCGCGCATGACGACCCGGACGCCGCGCTGGCCTTCTACGGCGGCGTCCTCGGCTTCGAGGTCCGCAGCGACGTCGGACAGGGCCGGACGCGCCGGATCACGGTCGGCCCCGCCGGCCGGCCCGGCACGTCCCTGCTGCTCGCCCCGGCCGGGTCCGGTCACGGGATCACCGAGGCCGAACGCCGCACCATCGCCGAGATGATGGCCAAGGGCACCTACGGCTGGATCCTGCTGGCCACCGAGGACCTCGACGCCGTCTTCGCGAAGGTGCAGGCGAGCGACGCCGAGGTCGTCCAGGAACCGCTCCTGCAGCCCACCGGCGTCCGCGACTGCGCCTTCCGCGACCCGGCGGGCAACCTGGTCCGCATCCAGGAGACCCGCTGAACCCTCCGGCCGGGCCGGGCCTCCCCCGCCCTACCCCACCCCGCTCCGCCCCACCCCGCCCCGCCCCGCTCCCGGCATCCACCCGAGGTTCTCCCGGACACGGGAAGACGAGGAGTTCCCATGTGCCATCCCGCCTGGCGGCGCGCGCGGATCGCCGCGCAGCACCTGCGCGATCTCGCGCACCTGCGCCGCGTCCGCGACCGGATCGACCGGCAGTACGCGCAGCCGCTGGACCTCGAGGCGCTCGCCCGCGCCGCGGACATGACGGCCGGGCACCTCAGCCGGCAGTTCCGCCTCGCCTACGGCCAGTCGCCGTACGCCTATCTGACGACGCGGCGCATCGAGCAGGCGATGGCACTGCTGCGCCGCGGAGACCTCGACGTCACCGAGGTCTGGCGCGCGGTCGGCTGCCCGTCCCCGGCCGTCTTCGCCGCCCGCTTCACCGAGCTGGCCGGCATCGAACCCCGCCTCTACGCCCGCCGCGCGGCGGACGGGACGGGCGGCATCGCGTGGTACGTGAGTTACCCGGCGGACGGATCGAGCAGGAATGGAGAAGCCATCGCACCCGCACCGCAACTAGCGTGATCGGCATGACTTCCATCGCATCCATCACCCTCGAGGTGGCCGACCCCGCCGCCGCCCAGCACTTCTACACCACCGCCTTCGGACTCGGCTCCCAGGTGCGCCTGCGGGCCGGCGAGACGCCCACGACCGGCTTCCGCGGGTTCACGCTGGCGCTCACGGTGTCCCAGCCGGCCGACGTCAGCAGCCTCATCGATGCCGCCATCGCGGCCGGCGCCACGGAGCTGAAGCCCGTCGCGAAGTCGCTGTGGGGCTACGGCGGCGTCGTGCAGGCCCCGGACGGGACGATCTGGAAGGTCGCGACCTCCGCGAAGAAGGACACCGGCCCGGCCGGCAAGAAGATCGACGAGATCGTGCTCCTGCTCGGCGTCGAGGACGTCAAGGCGAGCAAGCGGTTCTACGTCGAGCAGGGCCTGACCGTCGGCAAGAGCTTCGGCGGCAAGTACGCCGAGTTCACCGCGGACGAGTCGAGCCCGGTCAAGCTGGCGCTGTACAAGCGCCGCGGTCTGGCCAAGGACCTCGGTGTCGCCGACGACGGCACCGGCTCGCACCGGATCGTCCTGGGCAGCTCCGCCGGGTCCTTCACCGACCCGGACGGATTCGCCTGGGAGGCCGCCTCACTGAGCTCCACGTCCTCGTCCTGACCCGGCGACCCCCGTCCGGGGGTCCGGGGCAGGGATCGTCGCGCCACCGTGCAGGAGAGGAAACCCCATGACGAGCACGAAGAAGTCCGCCAGGAGTTCCACCGCCGCCGCCGGGAAGCACGACGGGTTCACGGCCGAGGAACGCGACGCGATGAAGGAACGCGCCAAGGAGCTGAAGAGCGCGCGCCGTGGCTCGGGCGGCGCCAAGGCGGACACGGAGAGCGAAGTCCTCGCGAAGATCGCCGAGATGCCGGAGGCGGACCGGGTCCTCGCCGAGCGGATCCACGCCGTCATCAGGGCCGCCGCTCCGGACCTCACGCCCAAGCTCTGGTACGGGATGCCCGCGTACGCCAGGAACGGCAAGGTGGTGTGCCACTTCCAGAGCGCGCAGAAGTTCAAGTCGAAGTACGCCACGCTCGGCTTCAGTGACCAGGCCGCTCTCGACGACGGCGCCCTCTGGCCGACCGCGTACGCGGTGACGAAGCTGTCCGCCGCCGAGGAGAAGCGCATCAGCGCGCTCGTCAAGAAGGCGGTGGGCTGAGGCGGCGCTCCCCCGAGCATGCCGCTCACCGGGTCCTGCCCCGGCCGAGCCGCCCCCCGGACGACCACCCGGGCGGGCGGCTCGCCTGTGCGGCGACGCAGGGCTCAGCTTCCGGCGCATGGTTGGACTTCCGCTGTACGGGCCGTGGTCGGCCCGCCGGACAGAGCTCCGGCCGGCGCCAGGTCAGGCCGGCGGTGTGTGCGGCACGGGGGCGGTGTCGTCCGTCATGCGGGGCAGGTCCGTGTCCGGCAGTGCGGCGACGATGTCGGCGATGGTCGTCGACTCGTCGTGGGTGCAGGGCAGTTCGCGCAGGAGCCGGGCGCACAGGCCGATCAGCCGGCCGGCGTCGGTGTCGGAGATCCGGGTGCGGTCGTGCACGGCGGTCAGGAGCAGGCCGCCGTCGGTGTCGGGGGAAGCGAGCAGGGTGATGGGGAAGGCGCTGTGCAGTCCGAGGGTCTGTGGGGGGCCGACGCGGATGTCGTGTGCGGCCAGGGCTGCGTCCAGGGCCGGTGAGGTGCGCGGGCGGTTCTCGAAGACGATCAGGCTCTCGAGGAGTTTCTCGTCGGCCCCGCGTCCGCTCCATTCGTGGATCTGTGCGGTCGACACCCATTCGTAGGCGGCCATGTCGATTGCCTGGTCGCGCAGTTGGGCCAGCAGGCGGGGCATGGAGTGGTCCGGGTCGATGCGGACGATGACGGGCAGTGCGTTCGCCAGGAGGCCGGGCAGGCGTTCCACGGCGTCCAGGGCGATGCCGCGGCCGGACACGCTGACGCCGAAGCCGACCGGGGCGGGTCCGTGGGCGCCGCCCGTCCGGTAGAGGAGCAGGGCCCACACGGCCTGGAGCATGCTGGATTCGGTGGCGGCGCGGGTGGCGGCCCAGCGGCGCAGGCGGCCCGCTTCGGTGCGGCTGAGGCGGGTCTGCGCGCGGCCCCAGCCGGTCTGGCCGGTCGCGGGGCCGGGCAGGGCGGGGCGGGTCGCGGGGGTGGCCGCTCCGGTGGCGGCCGACCAGAACGCGCGGGCCGGGGCGGTGTCCTGCCGGGCGAGCCAGTGTGCGTAGTCGCGGATGTCGGGGCGTCGTTCGCTGCCCGGCAGGAGGCCGTCGGCGAGGTAGGCGCGGTAGAACTCCTGGAGCAGGACGGACACGCTCCAGTGGTCGAGGAGCGCGTGGTGGAAGGTGATCAGGACGCGGGTCGACGTGGCGCGTTCGGTGTCGCCGGTGGGGTGGGGGCCGCCGGTGGGGGTGTCGTCGAGGAGGGTGGCGCGCAGCAGGCCCGGTGCGCGCAGGTCGAAGCCGCGCAGCCGGTCCTGGTGCAGCAGGTCGTCCCAGTCGAGGGTGCCGGCGCGGTGGTGGACCACGTCGGCGGTGACCTGGTCGTGGAGCACGATGCGTGGGTGGCGGTCCCAGTCGAACGCGGCGCGCAGGACGGTCTCGCGGTCGAAGACGGACTGCCAGGCGGCGGTGAACCGGTCGGTGTCGAGCGGGCCGTGCCAGTGCCAGAACAGCTGTTCCACGTAGCGGCCGGTGCCGTGGTGGGCCAGGGCGTCCAGCAGCAGGGCGTGCTGGCGGGGTGCGACCGGCAGGGTCTGCGGGGCGGCGGGGCGGCTGGTTTCGTGGGGGTGCCGGGGGCTGTTCGCCGCGCCGGGGTGGTCCGGGGCCGCCCGGGGGGTGGTGGTGTGGGCGATGAACGCGCGGGGGGCGGCGGCGGGGTTCTCGCCGTGTTCGTAGGCGTCGAGGAGGTCGGCCAGGAGCAGGCCGGCGCACTCGCCGTCGGCGACGAGGCGGTGCATGACGAGCAGCAGGGTGTGGTGCGCGGGCCCGTGGGCGATCAGCACGGTGCGCAGGACGCCGGTGTGTTCCAGGTCGAGTTCCTGGCCGGCCTCGTCCTCGGTGGGCGGGGGGCCGGTGGCGGTGCGGCGTTCCAGGCGGGGGGTGCGGGCCGGGTCGAGGTGGAGGCGGGGCGGGCCGTCCGGGCCGGCTGCCAGGCGTGCGGAGAGCAGCGGGTGGCGGGCGATGAGGCGGGCCAGGGCGCCGCGCAGTTCCCGGTCGTCGAGGGGGCCGCGCAGGTCGATGGCGAACACCTGGTTCGAGGAGGCGTCGTGGGGGTGGGCCCGGTGCCGGCGCAGCAGGGCCAGTTGCTGTTCGGTCAGGGGTACGGTGCCCGCCTCGTCCGCCCCGGGTCCGGCGGTCGCGGCGGGCGGCGCGCCTGGGGGCTGGAACTTGGTCATCGGGTGTCTCCTGAATCGCCATCCGGGGCATGGGGTTTGCGGGCATGCCCCGGCTCGGTGGTCCGCACCGTCCGCTCCCGAGTGTCGGGCACACCGCTGCCATGGCGCTGACGTGCGGCTGACGCGCCGAGCGGGGGTCAGGCGGGGTGCGAGCGGGTCTCAAGGACCGGCGTTCGATCACCCGGGCCGGCGGGGGGCGGGGTGGTCGTGCGGCGGCGGGACGAAGTGCGTCATGACCGCCGCGAAGCCCGGGTCGAGCATGGTGTGTGCCGAGGTGTCGGGGGCGGTGTCCAGGCCGGCGTCGTGGCGGGCGGTGCTGAGCAGGTAGCGGTCCAGGATGCGGTGGGTGGAGAAGGTCCATTCGGTGCGGGCGGCGGGTGTGCCGTCCGGGGCGAGCAGGCGGCCGGTGTGCAGGCCGAAGCCGAACTCGGTGAAGCGCAGCCGCATGCCCTGGCCGAGTGCCTTGGTGTAGGCCTCCTTGAGGGTCCACAGGCGCAGGGTCTGTTCGCTCTGTTCGTCCTCGGGGAGCCGGGCCAGTTCGGCTGCCTCGGTGGGGGTGCATATCTGGGTCTGCAGCAGGTCGGGGCGCATGGTGCGGTCGGCGGGCTCGGCGTCGACGCCGATCCGGCCGTCTCTGCTGAGTCCGAGGGCCATCAGTTCGCCGGTGTGGGTCAGGCTGAGGTCGAGCTGGTCGAAGCCGCGCAGGTAGGGGCGTCCGCCGAGCCGGTAGGAGACGTCCAGGCCCTCGGGTGCGGTGGCCAGTGCGGCCGCCGCCGTGTATTTCATCAGCAGGCGTGAGGCGACGAACCGGTAGCGGACCGCCGGGTCGGTGATGCGCCGGCAGCGGGCCCAGTCCCGCCGTCCGAGCAGCCGGCGCAGGTGGGGCCGGGTGAGCGCGGCGGGCAGCCATTCGCCCCAGGTGGTGTGGACGACGGCGTGGCCGTGGGCGCGCAGGTGGTCGCGGACGGGCCGCCAGGGTCCGGCGGGCAGGACGTGGATCGGCTCGCTCGTTGCGGGCCGGGGCCGGTCCGTGGCCGGGTGGAGGGGCTCGCCCCTCGCGGGCCGGTCCGTGTCGGCGGGGCGGGGTTCGCCGGTGGTGTCGGCGGGGAGGGGCTCGCCGGTCGCCGTCCGGTGCATGGCGGCTGTCTCCTAGCCTGCGAGGGGTGTGTCGTACACGTCGAAGCTGCGGTTTCGGGCGAACCGCAGGAGTGCTTCCTCCAGGACCGACTGCACGACGCCGTGGGGCGGTTCGGGGACGGGGAGGCCGAGCCGGCGTCCGATCCGGGACAGGGCCAGCACCGCCCAGGCCGGCTGGGCGAGGAAGGTGCCGGTGTGGTGGTGGCCCTCCCACACGCCCAGGCAGGCGGCGGCGGCGAGCACCAGGACGTAGCGGTCCAGGAGGGTGCAGGCCCGCGGGTCGGCGAGGGTGTCGTGGACGGCTTCGGGGAGGTGGCCGCACTGCTCGCGCAGGGTGCGCATCTCCTGGACGAAGGTGTCCGCGAGGTCGGCGAGTGCCGCCCGCTGCGGGCCGGCGGTGCGCTGCGGGCCGAGCCGGCGGGCGGCGCCGATGAGGGTGGCGGTCAGGACGTCGTCGCCGCCCGTCAGGGACAGCCTGCGGTAGTCCAGGTCGGGGACGGCGGCGGTGGGCAGGTACAGGGCGGGGGCGGGTTCGGGCGTACGGAACCACGAGGTGCGGGCGAGGGCGCGCAGCCGTGGCACCAGGACGGCCTGGCAGGCGGCGCTGCCGGCGTGGCCGAGTCCGGCGACGGGCAGGTCGCGTCCGAGTTTTTGGAAGCCGCCGTACAGGGGTCCGCGGTCGTAGCCGTGGGCGCCCAGGACGGTGGCCAGTTCGTCCAGGTTCTCGCGCAGCACGTCCTGGGTGGCCAGTTTGACGGCGGCGGCCGCCAGGTGGGCGCTGTCGGGCAGCAGGCTCAGGGTGCGCAGGGCGGTGACGGCCATGGCGTCGCAGGCCAGCAGGTCGGCGAAGACGCCGGCGAGGACCGGTTGGTGACGGCGTGCCGGCTGCCCGGTGGTGCGGCCGGTGGTCGCGGCCCTCACCGCGAGCCGCAGGGCGCTGTCGACGCCGGCGACGAGGGCGGCGGGGATCAGGCAGCGGTTGACCATGAAGGTGCGCAGGGCGAGCGGGAGTCCGTCGCCGGTGCCGGCGACGAGGGCGGTGGCGGGGACGGGGCAGTGGGTGAACTCCAGTCCCGCGAAGCGGTTGCCGCGCATGCCGGGGGTGGCCACGCGCGGCAGGCGGCGCAGCCGGGCGGGCGGGAGCTGGTCGGGATCGAGGAGCAGCACGGAGTGGCTGTGCGGGCCGGGCTCGGTGGCCGTGCGCGCGTACATGACGAAGGCGCGGGCCCGGTCGGCGTTGATGATGACGTCCTTGCGGCCGTCCAGGACGAAGCCGCCGCCGGGTGCGGGGCGTGCGGTGAACTCGTCGCGCAGGATGGCGTTGGCGTGGGTCAGTTCGTGGTGCAGGATCGTGACCCGGCCGCCGCCGCCGTCGTGGTCGCCGTGGAGCAGGTGGCGGGCGGTGCGCTCGCGCTGTTGCCGGCTGCCCGCGGCCCAGACGGCGGACGCGCCGAACAGGGCGGTGATGCCGTAGCCGAAGCCGAGGGCGACGTCGCGGCGAAAGAGCGGGCGCAGCACGCGGGCCAGGGTGTCGGGGCGGGCGAGGCGGCCGCCGAGGCGGCGGGGGACGAACTCGGCGGCGAGGCCGGCGTCGGTGAGCAGTGCCTCGGTGGCCTGCGGGGTGCGGCGCTGTTCGTCGGCGTCGAGGAGCGCGCGGTGGCCGTGCGGGTTGCGCGGGTCGGCCGGGTCACCGAGGAGTTCCTCGATCCACGCGGCCCGCTCGGCACCGTCGGACCCCGCACCACCGTCGCCGCCGCCGACGCCGGGTGTGGCCGGGGGGCCGAGGGTGGCCGGGGGGCCGGGGGCGGCCCTCACCGGGTTCCTCCGAGGATGCCTCGGCCTTCAGGCCGGGGTGGGGGTACCTCCCGCTTGCGGGGGAGAATCGGAAGCAGGGCAGGGAACGGGATGTCGCCCCAAGGACGGAACACCGTTCGCCTGAGTGGGTAGGCTGCACGCCGTGCGGTGCGAGAACCAAGCGCGCACACCGTGCTGATCGAGAGCCAGGACAGCACATGCGCCTCCGAGCTTCAGTATCAAACCGGGCTGGTTTCAACCCGGCTGGTGTTGATCGCGGAAGACCTGTCGGGTCGCTGACCCGCAGGCAGCGTGAGCCAGGAATCCCCCTGCTTCAGCTGGGGAGGATTCAAAGGAGGGTGACCGCGTTCCGGGCGTGCCGGCCGGCCAGGTCGAGGACCGCTGTGCTGGTGCGGCCCAGGGCCTGGCGCAGATGGCGGCGGGCCCCGGCCACGTCCGCGTGCTCGCCCAGCACCGTGGTGATGTCCTCCTCGCGCAGCACGACATGGTGCTGCGCGATGAGCGTGACGCCCTTCTCGTCGGGGACGACGGACCATTCGCCGGTGTGCGCGGCGATCAGCGGTGCGGTGGCGGTCTGCTTGTAGACGATGCGTCCGGCGTGCGGGAAGCAGACCCGCACGGACCGGGTGGTGTGGGTGCGGCCGTCCGGTGTGCGGGTGTCCATGGACAGGGACTGGATGCCGGGTTCGTCCTCGGTGAAGTCCAGGCGGGTGACGTGCGGGAGCATCTCGGGCCAGTCGCCGATCCGGTAGAGGAAGTCGTAGACCAGTTCGGCCGGTCCGGGCACGCGGACCGTGTCCTCGAAGGACAGGACCAGGTCGTCCAGGCGGCCCCAGCGCTCGGCGAGCGCGCGCAGGCTCTCCAGCTGTGTACGGGTGTTGGTGTCGGTGGCCCGCCGCACCCAGGCCACGTCCTCACGGTGGCCGCCGGTGACCGTGAAGTCGTGCTGCAGGGTCAGCCGGGAGCGGTCGGCGCCGAGTGCCTCGACCGTCCAGGTGCCGGTCATGGAGCGCAGGGGGGCGGCGGGCAGTTCCTGGCGGAACGTGATCCGCCGCCGCTGCGGGTCCAGGGTGCGGCGTGAGGTCCATGACGTGACGTGGCCGTTGGCGGTGGCCCACATGCGCAGCCGCTCGTGGTCGCCGTCGAAGTCGAGCTGCTCCACGTGCACGGTGGGCGGCAGGAACAGCGGCCACCGGGGGGCGTCGGAGATCAGCCCGTACGCCACGCCCGCCGGCGCGGCGACGATCACCTGGTGCGTGGTGCGGTGCACTCGCTCGGCGGACATGTCCCACTCCTCGCTCTGGGGATCACACGGACGGGTTCACGGACGGTTCGGTTCGGGGCGGGCGGGTCTCAGAAGTTGCCCAGGCCGCCGCAGACGTTGAGGGCCTGGGCGGTGATGGACGCGGCGTGCTCGGTGGTCAGGTAGCCGACGAGGCCGGCGACCTCCTCGGGGGTGGAGTAGCGGCCGAGCGGGATCTTCGCCTCGAACTGCTCCAGGACCTGTTCCTCGGTGGTGTTCCAGGCGCCGGCGTAGCCCTGGCGGACCCGCTGGGCCATGGGTGTCTCGACGTAGCCGGGGCAGACCGCGTTGACGGTCACGCCGGTGGGGGCGAGTTCCTTGCCGAGCGCCTTGGTGAAGCCGACGACGCCGTGCTTGGAGGCGGAGTAGGGGGCGCCGAGCACGACACCCTGCTTGCCGGCGGTGGAGGCGATGTTGATGATGCGGCCGCCTCGGGTGCCGGCCAGGCCGCCGTTCTTGAGGACCTCGCGGGTGAGCAGGAAGACGCTGTTGAGGTTGGTGTCGATGACGTCGTACCAGAGTTCGTCGGAGAGGTCGGCGGTCGGTCCGCCGCCGCTGCGCCCGGCGTTGTTGACCAGGACGCCGATCGGGCCGAAGGCCTCGACCGCGGCCCGTACGAGCGCGGCGACGGACGGGGCGGAGCGGACGTCGGCGGCGGTGCCGTCGACGTCCAGGCCTTCCTCGCGCAGGTCCTCGACGACCTGTTTGACCTGCTCGGGGTTGCGCGCGCAGATGAAGACACGGTGGCCGCGGCGGCCCAGGTCGCGGGCGACGGCCAGCCCGATGCCGCTCGTCGCGCCGGTGACCAGGGCGGCCGGCTGGGCGGGCGAGGGGGCGGGCGGGGATGACGTCATCGTGTTCTCTCCATTTCCGTGGCGCCTGCTGGGCTGTTCGTCTCGACCGTGTCCTGAACGGCTCGACGGCTGCCGGAGGACCGCTCGAGAGGCGCTGCATCCCGGGCGGCGACGGGGTGGACCGGGGCGAGCGCCCGCTCCAGCGCCGCGAGGGTCAGCGCCTCGCCGCGTGCGGCGAGGTAGCCGTCGGGCCGCACCAGCACCCAGGACCCTTCGGCCACCAGCCCCAGGGCGGCACGCAGCGCGCCGTCCGCGTCAGGCAGGGCGCCGTCCGCGTCGGGCAGCTTTGTCGGTCCCGTACGGCCGCCGACGCGGCGCACGGACAGCCAGGCCCCGTAGCGGCGCTCCGCCTCACGGGCCGTGCGCAGCGCAGCACTCCCGCTCCCACTCCCACTCCCACTGCCGCGGTCGGTGCCACTGCCACCGCGGTCACTGCCGTGGTCGCGGTCGTTGCCGTGGTCGTTGCCGCTGTCACTCCCGCTGTCGTGGGCGTGGGCCAGGAGCAGGGACCAGCGCACGTCGCGCAGTTCGCGGACCAATGCGTCGCCGGCGGTGGCCGCGCCGGAGGCGCGTTCGCCCGGCGCGGGCACCGGCCGGCGGCGCGGGCGGGTACGGGAGGTGGCGGCGGGCGTGGTCAGGGGCGATCCGGCGTAGTGCAGGCGCAGCCCCGACATGCCGCCCAGCACCTTGCGCTGGATGGCGCGGCGCAGCCACGGCGCGTTGCGCACGACCGCGAAGACCAGCGGCAGCCCGACCGCGGCCAGGGCGTTCTTGAACTGGACCAGCCAGGTGGCGGTGCGCGTCGAGTCCAGCAGCGCCCGCCCGACCGGGACCCGTTCCTGGCCGTAGGACTCGAGCAGCGGGCGCCGCGCGTGCCCGTGGTGGACGGCGGCGAGTTTCCAGGCGAGGTTGTACGCCTCCTGGATGCCGGTGTTCATGCCCTGCCCGGACGCCGGGCTGTGCACATGGGCGGCGTCGCCCGCGACGAACACACGGCCCTCGTGCATCCGCGGGACCATCCGCTGCTGGAAGGTGAACACGGACGTCCACTCCGACTCGCCGACCTGGACACCGGTGCCCAGGCCGCGGGAGAGCCTGGCGCTGAACCGTTCGGCGCTCCCCCTCCCGTCATGGCTTGGGGGGGCCGTGTCGAGCAGGCGCCAGTGGCCCTCGCGGGCGTAGGGGACCATCATCAGGGCCTGGCCGCCGGTGTGGACCCAGTAGATGGTGTCGGGCGCCAGGTCCATGCGGACGGGGGCGTCGGCGAGCATCCAGGTGTCGCGGCTCTCGCCGACCAGCGGCAGGCCGAGGGTCTTGCGGACGGTGCTGTGGCCACCGTCGCAGCCCACCAGCCAGGGCACCGCGCAGACCTCCTCCCACTCCCCCCGCCCCGCGCGCACCTCGCGCGCCTGGGGCCCCTCGCGTTCCTGGGGCTCTTCCCGCTCTGCCCGCCCCTCGCGCCTCTCGGCGCCGTCGCCGTCGCCGTCGCCGTCGCTGTCGCTGTCGCTGTCGCGGCTGCGGGTACGGGGGCGGGGGCTGTCGGTGTGGACCAGCCGTGCCCGTACGCCCGTCGCGTCCTGCTCGAACCCCGCCAGACGCACGCCCCATTCGACCCGCACGCCGAGCCGGGCGACGGCTTCGCGCAGCACGCCCTCGGTGCGGGTCTGCTCGATGATGAGGGTGTACGGGTAGCGGGTGGGCATCGAGGCGTAGTCGGCCTCGAGACGGACCAGGCGCCGGCCGGTGGCGTACATGGTGAAGGCCCGGTTGCGGCGGCCGTGGCGGAGCATGTCCTCGGCCGTTCCCATCTGGTCGAAGGTCTCCAGGGTGCGCGGGTGGACGGCGACGGCGCGGCTGGTGCGGGCGGGTCCGGGCGCGGCGTCGACGACCCGCACCCGCAGGCCCCTGCGGGCCAGTTCATGGGCGGCGGTCAGACCGACCGGCCCGGCCCCGACGACCAGCACGTCGAAACCGGGGGTCGGCTTGTGCACAGAGGTCACCATGGGTCTCCTGTCGGACGGGCGGCCCGGGCGCCGGGCGGGATGCCGGGCGGGATGCCGGGCCGGGGTTCAGGCGCCGGCTTCGGCGGCGGCGCGGGCGCGCACGGACTCCCGCAGCGCCTGCCGTTCGGGTTTTCCGGTACGGGTGCGGGGCACGGCGTCCAGGGCCTGGGCCCGGTGGATCCGCTCGCCGGGGGTCAGCCGCCCGTTGGCGTCGCGGACGACCGCCTCCAGCGTGCGCGCGGTGTGCCGGGCGGCTCCGGGCGGCCCGCACAGGACGATGCCCGCCCATACGACGGCGCCGTGTTCCGCGTCCGGCCAGGCCACGACGGCGCAGTCGGCGACCCTGGGGTCCTCGGCGATGACGCGTTCGACGCGGGTGGGTGAGACGAGTTGGCCGTCGCAGGTGAAGACGTCGTCGATCCGGTCCACCAGGAAGAGGCGGCCGTCGTCGTCGAGCAGGCCGACGTCACCGGTGGACAGCCAGCCCTGCGCGTCGATGGGGGACGGTTCGCCGTCGTCCAGGTAGCCGGCCATCACCTGGGGTCCGCGCACCTGCACCTCTCCCGCGGTTCCGGCCGGGACCGCGGTACGGGAGCGGAGGTCCACGACACGGCATCGGGTGCCGGGCAGGGGCGGGCCGACCGCGCCGGGCAGCACGGGGTCGTGGGGGCGCTGCATATGGGACAGCGGGGAGAGTTCGGCCAGGCCGTAGCCCTGGATCACGGGGACGCCGAGCGCCCGGCTCAGGCGGCGGGCGGCCCCGGGGGCCAGCGCGGTGCCGCCGGACATGAGCGCGGTCAGCCGCGGGCCGGCCGGGATTCCCTCCCGGGCCGTGTCCAGCCGCGTGTCGGCGGCGAGCCGGTGCAGCCGGGCGGGCAGCCCGTAGTAGTGGGTGGCACCCGCCCGGGCGGCCAGCGCGAGCGAGGCCACCGGGTCCGGGTCGTGGCACAGAACCTGCGAAGCCCCCGCGTACACCGCGGAGTTGAGATGCATGAGATGGAACAGCGGCAGGTGGTTGAGGGTGACCGAGCCGGGCCCCAGGCCCTGGGCCAGGGCGGTCTGGGCGGCGTTGGCGACAAGGTTGCGGTGGGTGAGCCGCACTCCCCTGGGACGTCTGGTGGTCCCGGTGGTGAACTGCAGGCAGACCACCGCGGACAGGTCCGGTGCGGCGCTCGCGTACGGTTCGCCGGACACGGTGTCCAGGACGGTGTGCAGCGCGAGGGCGCCCTCGGGGACGGCCCCGCCGGCGTCGGCGTCGGTGACCAGGACGGTGTGCAGCAGGGGCAGCCGGCCTCGGATCCTCGCCAGCGGCTCGGCGACGGCGGCCGGGACCAGGGCGATCTCGATGCCGGCGGCGGTGCACAGGTGGTGCAGGGTGCTCTCGTCGGCCAGCGGATTGATCAGAGCGACGGTGTTGCCGCTGCGGCTGGTGCCGTAGACGGCGGCGGGGAAGAGCGCGTCGAGGCAGGCGGCCACACCGACCACGACCGGGCCGCGGCCCGCCGTACGGGCGGCGAGGAACCGGGCGATCCGGTCGGCGTGGGCGTCGAGCTGCCCGAAGGTGACCGTCCCCCGCCCGGTCGTGAGGGCGGGCGCGTGCGGGGCGCGCGCGGCGGCGCGGCGCAGGAGTCCGTCCCATGACAGTTGCGGGCACGTGAAGTGCGGCACGGTGGGCGGCCCCCTCTGCGACGGGTCGGCTCCGGCGCGTCGACGGGCCGGCTTGACGTGGTGGTACGCCCCACGCTCAGGTCCCGGACTCGAGAGATGTTCGAAACCCGCTCGACCGCGGCCGCAGAACCCCAGGAGAACCGGCACAGCCAACGGGCCGCCCCCGGCACGGTGCGGTGCGGTGCGGTGCGGCATGGCACGGTGCGGTGCGGCACGGTGCGGTGCGCGACCCGGGCGCGGTGCCTGGACTGAGCCCGTGCACGCGCGGTGAACTGGCCCCGTACGCCTCCGAGTTCGCCGCCCCGGTCCGCGCGGATACGGCGGCACACGCACCCGGGTGCGGCAGCGCCCGCGCACCGGATGGGGCCCCATCACCGCGCCGGGCCACACCGGGCGTGGTGATGGGCGGGCAGGCGTCGAACGCCTGCGCCGGGACGCCGCCTCACGGAGGACGGACGTCGGCTTCACGGGGGACGCCGACTTCACGGGGACGCCGGCTTCGTCGTACCGGCCCGTGCGGCCGGACGTGTGCGGGCACGGACATGTGCGGCACAGACGTGTGGTGTGCAGACGTGTGGTGTGCAGACGTGTGCGGCACAGACGTGTTGGTGTGCCGTGTCTGCGCAGGGTCGCTCGATCCGGCCCTCAGAGCAGCTCGGGGCGGGCCGGGGGCCGGGCCGGGGTGGGTCTGGTCAGGCCAGGCAGCAGAGCGGTCCGCCGTTGAACTCGGTCATCTCATCGAGTGCGGCGTGCTTCTGGGGCAGGGGCAGCGGGGCGTCGGCGGGCAGGCCCTGGAGTTCGGCGTAGGCGCGGCTGAGGTTGGCGGACAGCCGCTCCGGGTCCAGGAGGCGCGCGTAGCGTCCCAGGTGTGCGCCGCGTGCCGTCTGAAGCGGGGTCCGGCCGGCCCGTACGCCCTCCTGCGCGAGCCGGCGCACCAGGAGCAGGTAGCCCTCGACGGCGTCGAACACCTCGGGTCCGCACACCGCTCCGTGACCGGGTACGACGGTGGTGGCGCCGTACGCGCGCAGCCGCTCGATGGCGGCCAGGGATCCGGCGAGGGAGCCCATCAGGAAGAAGGGGGTCACTCCGTTCATGGCGAGGTCGCCGGTGAACAGGACCTTGTGCGCGGGCAGCCAGACCACCGTGTCGTTGGAGGTGTGGGCGGGCCCGACGTGCTCCAGTTCGGCGCGGATCTCACCGACGTGGAGGGTGAGGCGGTCGCGGTAGGTCACGGTGGGCGGCGCGAGTTCGATGTCGCCCCACCGCACCTGCGGCCACAGGCTCTTGAGGTGCAGTCCGGCCGCCGTCATCTCCGTGCGGGTGCGCTCGTGGCCGATCACCAGGGCCTCGGGGAAGACGAAGTTGCCGAAGGCGTGGTCGCCGTGGAAGTGCGTGGTGACCACGGTGCGCGGCGGCGCCGGGTTCAGTTCCAGTGCGGCGGCCCGCAGGCTGCGGGCCCTGGTCTCGGTCGCGGCGGTGTCGACGAGGGCGCTCTGGCCGCCGGAGACGAGGATGCCCGCGTTGTTCAGGCACCAGCCGCCGGGTGGCTGGAGATAGGCGTGCACGCCTATCGCGATCTCGGTGACGCGGCCGGCCGGAGCGGGCACGGTCACCGGGGTGCGGACTGGGGGGCTGGGGCGCACGCCGGTCTCCTCACGCAGTTCTCGGTCCGGCGAGCCTGCCAAGTCCGCCTCGCGGCGCGGTGGACAGCGGCCGAACCCGCCGCGCGAGCGGCTCTCGACCGGTTGTCGACCGTTTCCTAAGAGCGTTGCGGCCACGACCGGTCCACCGGGAAGAAAAGGGGAGCCAGGATGAGCGAGCGCCGCCGATGGCCGTCCCGTCTGCTGCGGCGGGTCTGGCCCGCCCTTGCCGCAGCGGGACTGCACCACGTGCTGGGTGAGATGCACCGGGCCCGCACCCCGAAGGTGCCGCTGGCGCGGCCGCCCCAGGGCCACCCCGAGCGGCTGCGCCCGGATGTGCCGCTGACGTCACTGGAACTGGCCCTGGTCCGGGAACTGGACATCCACTGGCGTTCCCGCGCCGAGGGCTGAGGGCAGCGACAGCGGCGGGCGCCTGGAGGCCGCACAGAGACGGCCGGTCCCGGTCCGGCGCCGCGGACGGACACGGGCTCAGCCATTGCTCAGGCGCTGCCCGGGCGCGGGCCGCGGGAGCGCGGGCCCGGCCGCGGGCCCGGCCGCGGGCATGGGCGCGGGCATGGGCGCGGGCATGGGCGCGGCATGGACGCGGGCCCGAACGGGGGCGTTGTGGCCGGGCGTTGTACCCGGGCGTTGTGGCCGGACGTGTGGCCGGGCGTAGCCTGCCCGGCCCGGGCAGGTCACCCGGCCCGGCCCGGTCATCCGCACCCGGCCCGCCCGGCCTGCCCGGTCGGTCGGTCCGGCCCGCCCGGCCGGTCCAGTCGGCCCGGTCGGTCCGGTCGTGGTTCAGGCGACAGCCCGAGCGGCGGACAGTGCGCCGTTGACGAGGGCGAGGAAGGCGCGTGGTGTGTCGGCCTCCTCGAGTGCGTCCTCGTCCAGGGTGATGCCGTGGTCCCGCTCGATGTAACCGGCGGTCTGCAGGATGGCCAGCGAGTCGTAGCCGAGTTCCATGAACGGGACGTCGATGACGTCGCCGTCCAGGTCGACGCCCTCCTCCTCGCCGGCGCACTCGCGCAGCAGGGTCTTCAGGTCGCTGAGCTCAAGGCGGTTCATGATCTCTCCGTTCGGTTGTGCGGGCGGGTCAGCGGGCGGTGGACGGGGGGCAGTTGGGCGGCCCGGGACGGCCGGGCGGCCGGGGCGGGGGCGGGCCGTGGCGCCCGCCCCCTCACCGGTGCCCCGCGGCCGGCAGGGGTTCTACGGCCGGCCGGAGTCCCGGTGAGAGTGCGGGCGCGGATGTCGGTGCGGGCGCAGATGTCGGTGCGAGTGTCGGTGCGGGTGCGGGTGCGGGTGTCGGTGCGGGTGCGGGTGCGGGTGTCGGTGCGGGTGCGGGTGCGGGTGTGAGGCGGTGTGCCACGCGGCAGGCGCGCCCGATGAGGCGGGGCAGTTCGGGGCCGCGTACGAAGAAGTGGCCGCCCGGCAGTGTGCGGCGCACGAGGCGGCCGCTGGTCCACCGCTGCCAGCCGTCCAGGGCGGCGGGGCCGGCCACGGGGTCCGCGCGCCCGCCGACGGCGAGCACGGGCACCGGCAGGGGGCCTGCCCCGTCGTCGTCGACGGCGGCGGTGCGCAGCGCGCGGGCCAGTTCGAGGTCGTCGCGCAGCACGGGCAGGACAGTGCGGTGCCAGACGCTGCCCGGCCCGGTGAGCGGTGTGTCCGGGGCGCCGTCCAGCGCGCCGAGCAGACTCAGCAGGTCCCCGTCGGTGGTCTGGCCGGGCGTGGCGGTGCGGGCGGCGGCGAGGTGCGGGGCGGGGCAGGCCCCGACGGCCAGCAGGGCGGGTGCGGGCAGGCCGGCGTCGAGCAGGGCACGGGTGAGGGTGTAGGCGACCATGCCGCCGAGGCTGTGCCCGTAGAGCGCGTACGGGCCCTGGTCGGCGGCGTCGGCGAGCGGGCCGAGCAGGTCTTCCAGCAGCCCGTCGCGGTCGGTCGCCCGGGGTTCGCGGCGCCGTCTGCCGCGCCCCGGCATCAGCAGCGGGACGACGTCGATGCCGGGGCCGCAGAGTTGCTGCCAGCGGCCGAAGCTCGACACCCCGGCGCCGGCGTGCGCGAAGCAGTACAGCCTTACGTCCATGGGCCGAGCCTCGCCGACCCCTCTGGAGAACGGCTTGAACCGGACGTCGGGTCAGGCGGCGTACAGGTCGAACGTGGAGGAGCGGCGCGGCCCGCGCAGGATGTCGAGCTTGGGGTCGACGGCGAGCATCGCGTGGTGCAGGCGCTGCAGCTGCGGTGCGGGTTCGACGCCGAGTTCCTCGATGAGCCGGCTGCGCAGCCGGTGGTAGACGCCGAGTGCGGCGGCCTGCCGGCCGGAGCGGTAGAGCGCGACCATGGCCTGGGAGTGCAGTCCCTCGTGCTGCGGGTGGCGGGCGATCAGGTCGGTGAGTTCGGCGATGACCTCGACGTGCCGGCCCAGGCGCAGGTCGGCGTCGATGCGGCGTTCACGGGTGACCAGGCGGCTCTCCTCCAGCCGCATGACCTCGATGGACAGGATGGGGCCGACGCGTACGTCGACCAGTGCGGGGCCCTGCCACAGGTCCAGAGCCGCCCGGTAGGCGCCGGCCGCCTGTTCGTCCTCGTCGCGGGCCTGCTGTCCCTGGGTCACCAGCCGCTCGTACTCGCGTACGTCGACGGCTTCGGAGGGTATCTGCAGCAGGTAGCCGCCGTGCCGGGTGGCCAGCACGTCCTTGGCGGCGCCGGGGGCGCCGGGTCCCATGGCGGTGCCCAGCCTGCGGCGCAGCTGGAGGATGTAGGTCTGCAGGGTGGTGAGCGCGCTCTGCGGCAGTTCGGTTCCCCAGATCTCCTCCATGAGCGTGGGTACGGGCACGACCCGTCCCGGGTAGAGCGCGAGCAGTGCGAGGATCTGCCGGGGCTTGCCCGCCGTCGGAACGATCGACATCCCGTTGACGGCGGCACTCAACGGACCCAGAACCTGAATCTTCATGGTCTCCTCCGTACCGGTATCCAATTGGGCGTCGATTTTGCGCCGCTCAGATAATTCCTGTCTTTTCCTCACCAGCCGGGGACGAGACGAACCGTAGCCTCTCTCAGTCTTTCGCGGCGTCATCCTCCAGACGCCTTCGAGCAGTTCTCCACACATCCGTTCCTGACAAGGCGCTGACATCGCACTGACCTTTCGACACGGTGTCCGGCAGGGTCTTCCGGAAAATTCTGGGCGCCATTAGCTTCCCTTCCATGGATAGCCGTGCGCAGCGTGGTGTGCCGACGGGCGCGGACCCCCTGACCCGGCAGCTGCTGCGGCAGCTGGCCGCCCGCGCCACAGGGACGGAGCCGTCCGGGTCCCCGGGCGAGGGGGAGGCGGCCGGCCACGGGCCGGACGCGGCCGGTGCGCTGCGGCTGCTCGCCGCGTGGCACCGGCGCGGGACCGAGGTGGGATTTCCCGAACTGAGGGCCGGCTGACGGCCAGCTGACGGCCCTCTCCCGGCCGTCCGCCGCCGGCGGCTGACCGCACGGCCCTTCGGGAGAGATTTCTCCGGGGCTGTGCGCATGGTCGCCCGGGAGGGTTTCCTCGAGGCCGCGCACACGGTTCCTCGAGAGACGCTCGTGTTTGTCCCGTGTTTTTCCCGCGGCCGCCCCGCTGCGTCTATGGTCCGGTGCCCGAGGAGTCTTTTCAGGTTTTTCCGGCAGGCCGGAAACGGATCACGGGACGGAGCCCCTGATGGAATTCGGTGTGAACTTTTTCCCGGCCGTCGACCCGGCGCGGAAGAGCGCGAGCACCTATTACGACGAGAGTCTTCAGCTGGTCGAGCTCGCCGAGGAACTGGGTTTCGCCCACGTCCGGACCGGCGAGCACTACGGCTCCGCGTGCGGCGGCTACAGCCCCGACCCGGTGGTGTTCCTGACGGCGGCGGCCGCGCAGACCCGCCGCATCCGGCTGGTGGCCGGCGTGGCCGTCTCCCCGTTCGCGCACCCCGTGCAGATCGCCGCGCGTCTGGCCCTGCTCGACAACCTCTCGCACGGCCGTCTCGACGCCGGTTTCGTTCACGGCAATCCGCGGTCCGGGCTGTTCGGCGTGCCGGCGCCGGACAGTGCCGCCCCCGTGGAGGAGACCGTCGAGGCGTGCATCGCGCTGTGGAGCGGCGAGGAGGTCCGCTTCGAGGGCGACGTGTACCGCTTCGGCCCGGTGACCGGCTTCCCGCTGCCCTGCCAGCGCCCGCATCCGCCGGTGTTCGTCGAAGGAGCGGCAGACGCCGGGTCGTGTGCCCGGGCGGGCGCCCGGGGCCGTCATCTGCAGCTCTCCCCCGTCCCGGGCGGCGGCCGGCAGGCGCAGAGGATGACGGGGGCCTACCGCGCGGCGTGGCGGACCGCGGGCCACCGGGGCGAGGGCCGCGTCCAGATCGCCTACACCTGTTATCTCGGTGCGGACCGGGAGGTGGCCCTGGCGGCCGCCCGTGCCGGCGAGGACCACTGCGCACGGCTGACCGCCGGCGCCGGCACGGGCGCGGGCACGGGGGCCTTCCGGGCGGACGTGCGGCGCCCGCTGCCCGCAGCCTCCGGCGCCACGGCACACGATCACGACGGCTACGGCTACGGCGGTGGTTACGACTTCGACCGGGCGCTGGCCGGCCACCAGGTCCTGGCCGGCACGCCCGACGACGTGCGCGCGCAGATCGAGACGATCCGCGCCTGGTACGGCTCCGGCAGCTGTCTGAGCCTGCAGTTCAACCCGGGGCATCTGCCCTACGGGCGCGCGGTGCGCGCGATGGAGCTGTTCGCCGCCGAGGTCGCCCCCGCCTTCACCCACTCCCCCGCCCCCGCCCCCGCCTCGGCCGGCACCGCCGGCGCTGCTGCTGCCGGTACTGCCGGTGGCGGTCCGGCGGTGGCGTCGGCGGCCGCGGCGTGAGAGGCCGAAAGGCGCGGGCCGGGGATGTGCCCGGCCGCGTCCGGCCGGCGAAGGCCTGTCCGGTCGAGTGGCGGCCGGCCCGTACCGGCTGAGGAGTGGGCACCGTGCGCGGCGTGCCGTCACCGGGCCGGTCCGGGCAGCCGCGAGGAAGATACGAGGAAGAGATGCAGTTCCGCATTCTCGGTCCCGTGGAGATCCAGGACGAGCGAACCGGTCTGAGGATCCTTCCGGCGGGCACCAAGCAACGCGCCCTGCTGGGCGCGCTCGTCGCCAGATCCGGGCACGTCGTGCCCGTCCGCCAGCTGATCGACGAACTGTGGGGGCACCGTCCGCCCGCCAACGCGGCGAACGCGCTGCAGGCCCATGTGGCCCGGCTGCGCCGGCTCGTACCCGAACCCGGACCCGGACCCTGGCCGGAACCCGGACCCTGGCCCGGACCCGGTCCAGGGCCGGGGGCGGGGGCGGTGGGGCGGCACCGGGAGTGGCTCGTGACGCGCCCGCCCGGCTACCTCCTGCGCCCGGGCCCGGGTGCGAGCGACGCGCAGCGGTTCAGGGAGCTGGCCGCCCGGGGCCGGGCGGCCGCCGCCACCGATCCGCGGCATGCGGCCGAACTGCTGCGCGCCGCGCTGGCGTTGTGGCGGGGTCCCGCGCTGGAGGGCAGCGCCCGGGGCGGGATCTGCGCGGCCGAGGCGGCGCGGCTGGAGGAACAGCGGCTCACCGTTCTGGAGACGCTCTACGACGCGTGTCTGCGGGCGGCCCGGCACGACGAGATCATCGGCGAGCTGGAGGAACTGACGGCCGATCACCCGATGCGGGAGCGGTTCCACGACCTGCTGATGGTGGCCCTGTACCGGTGCGGACGCCAGGCGGAGGCGCTGGGTGTGTACGACAGGGCGCGCCGGCGCCTGGTGCGTGAGCTGGGTGTGGAGCCGGGGGCCGCCCTGCGCGGGCGGCTGGACGCGATCCTGCGGCACGACCCTGACCTGGCACCGCCCCGGCCGCCGGCCGGACACGGGCCCCTGGCGTCGGTGCACCCGATGCCGCTGCCGGCCCTGCCCCCGCTGCCGGCCGGGACCGCCGGACCCGACGCGACGGTCCTGAGCCTGAGCGGGGAACTGGCCCGGCTGCAGCACCGCATCGAATCGCTCTCCGCGGAACAGCACGCCCTGATGCGCCGCTTCGACCAGCTGGTCGCCCAGCGGGCGGCGGGCCAGTAGCCGGCAGCCCGGCCGGGCCCCGCGGGTGCGGCCGCGGGCGACACCGCGCGGCTGCAGAACGGTGCTGGCGGCCGTCATCCGACGCGGGCCACGCGTTCGTGTCTTTCAGGCCGAGACCACGCGGGAGATCCTGCATGTCGGACTCGGTGGCTCCGGGCAGGGGGCCGGTGCAGGCAGATGTGCGGGCAGCGGGGCGTACGTGACACCCCACCATCACTCCAGCCCCCGGTCCTCGGCCCGCGCGCCCGGCCGGGTGCTGCCCCGTGCCCGGCCTACACTCCGGCCGTGGACATCCCGGATGAACTGATCAACCTCGAGCGGATCGCCGAGCAGGAGCGCGCCCGCGTGGCGGGACTCGCCGGCGAGGAGTACGACGCGCAGTGGAAGACGTGTCGCGAGGCGTCTGCCGCGGTGCAGGCCGCGATCACCGCGCACGCGGCCGAGAGCGGGGCGAGCCGGTACGACGTCGAGCAGGCGGTCAAGCGTGCGGCACGGCGCATCGAGCAGGATCCCACGGATTGACATCCTCCCGGGCCGAAAGGTCCGGGATTCCAATCTGCTCCCACCGCGGCGACGCGGTGGGTAGCTCTTGGTGGGTTCCTGTTTCGCTGCGCTGTGCGGGCACGGATACCCGTCTTACCTGCGCTCCCCAGGCTGACACCGCCAGTCCGGCGGCCTTGGCGACGTTGACCGCCGCGTTGATGTCCCGGTCGAGGACCGCCC
The DNA here is from genome assembly GCF_042737005.1 of Streptomyces sp. NPDC060027. Classification (NCBI taxonomy): domain Bacteria; kingdom Bacillati; phylum Actinomycetota; class Actinomycetes; order Kitasatosporales; family Streptomycetaceae; genus Streptomyces; species Streptomyces sp. NPDC060027. The sequence continues at coordinate 26,537 of NZ_JBHWVI010000044.1, read as the reverse complement.
CGCATGCCCCACATGTCCACATGCGGACGTTGAGGGGCTTGGGGCCGTCCTTGACGCCGCAGTGTGAGCACACCTGGGAGGTCGGCTCGAACCGGCCGATCTTCAAGAAGGTGCGCCCGTACCGGGCGGCCTTGTACTCCAGCATGCTCACGAACGCCGACCATCCGGCGTCGTGGACGGACTTGGCCAGGCGCGTACGCACGAGTCCCTTCACCGCCAGGTCTTCCACGGCGATCGCTTGGACAGCTCCGCCGAGGTGACGAACGCCAGCCCCGCCCTGCGGGCGTCCTCGCGGACGCGCAACGCGTCGTTGAAGACGACCCGCGCACACCCGAACGCCTGCGCCAACGCAGCACGCTGACCAGCCGTCGGGTACAGGCGGAAGCTGTACCGAAGCTGCACGACGATCACCATACCGCTGGCGTATGTCACCACGATGAAAACCAAACCCCGATATCCGCAGGGGTCGAACAGTCGTCTTCAACCTGCATACACACTTGGTGTTCGTCACCAAGTATCGGCGTGGAGTCATGAACGACGAGATGCTGACGCGCTGCGAAGAGGTCATGCGCAAGGTGTGCGAGGACTTCGACGCGGAGCTGAGGGAGTTCAACGGCGAAAGGGTTTCCGGGTTCGCACCCACCGCCGTCCTTCCGGCCGTCACCGGCAAGGGCGAGACGGTGATCCGGCAGGCATGCGAGCGGCACGAGCGTCTGGAGCCGACGCGGGAACGGGTGCGGCCCGCCGATGTCGCCGGCCGGCCCCTGTACGCCCCCGACGGCGTGGCTCTGGCCGTGGCCCTCTTCGGCGACGAGGCGTTCCGCGAGGCCGGCCGTCAGCTGATGACCGAGATGCGAACGACGCCCGACCCGGGCCGGATGTACCTGGACGATCCCGGGGAATGACGCGGGAGCATCAGCCGCGGCCAGCGGCCATCAGGGCGCCTGCGCAGACAGCGCTATCGGGACGCGGCGACCGGCACGTTGCTGAGCTCGACGGTGTGGCCACCGATGTCGGCCATCAGGCGCAACCTGCCGTCCACAGCTGCGAGGTAGCGCTGGATGGTAGGCAGCTCCAGCTGCTGAAACGGCGTCCGTTCGATCCGGGAGACGTTCGATTACTGGATCCCCATGACGGCCGCCACCTGGACTTGTGTCAGGCCTTGGGCTCGACGCAGCTCAGCGAGGGTCATTGCCGGTCCCGCTGTCGCCGTAGCGGGTGAACCCGCTGGTGTCGATCCGCCACGGGCCGATCTCGACGGTCTTGCCGAACGGGTACTGCCGATGCGCGGCATAGCTGGGGCTTTCGGGAGCGGCGTAGGGCTCGGAGTGGGCGTGGACTGTCCCGTTCCGGGGATCGACGATCAGATAGTGCGGGATGCCCATGGCCGGGTAGTCGCGGAGCTTTCCCTCGTAGTCGTTCTCCGGATTTGCCCGCGACACGACCTCGCAGACCATGAGAACGTCGCTCGGCCGTGCCGGATCATCCCGCTCGAGGAGGTCTTCGTGAAAGACCATCAGGTCCGGGACGCGCCTGACACCGAGGGATGCGTCCTCCAGGTCGGCGTCACCGTCGGCGAGGTAGCCCGGATTCGTGTCGGGAAGCTGAGCATCGAGCTGGGTCCGCAAGGACCGTACGAGGCCCAGATGCCGGCCGACGGGACTCCTCATCATGACGATCTGGTCGCTGGTGATTTCCAGCTTCCAGGGCTCACTGCCAGACGCGGCGAGCAACTGGTCCGCGTAGTCCCGCATCCGGCGATAGTCCATTCGTAGACGATATCGTCGGAGGAATATCACCGGAGTGACCGAGGAGACCGCGCAGGCCGCAGCGGCCCTCGACCGGGTGCGCTGGCAGCAAGCGCCTCATCGGCTGGGGCCGCGGCCCCAAGCGGTGCTCCGGCAACGGCGAGTTCCGCAGCGATTCACTGGCGGCCGGGGAGGGGAAGATGCCGTAGCCGTGCGCCACCGGCACGATCCCGGGCCCTTCGCGTCGAGCAGCGCCGCCACCGCTACGGGCTGCGCCCGCAGGGCCTGCCGGGAGCGGACGCGGATGCGGGCGGACTGCCGCACGTGATGGACCGGGCGCGACCGGACAGCGAGGCTTTTCAGCATCAAGGAGCGGGACCCTGCCGCGACCACTGGCCACACCGCCCGGGCACCCCCGACGCCCCGGACACCGAGTGGGCCTGACAGAGGCGGGTCGATCGCGGCATGGGTGAACCCCTCCCTCCCGGACGGGGGTCATCGGGAGGGAGGGGTCGCTCGGAGGTGGCAGCCGCCGCGGGTGCGGGACCGGGTCCGGCCGCGAAGGCGGGGAGGCATTCAAGGCGGCGCGGCGGGTGCGGGCGGAGATGCCGGGGCGGTCAGGCCATCCGGCCGACGAGGCGTGCGGCCGGGTTCTCCGGTCCGGCCGTGAGGGTGGGCTCGGGGTGGGCCATGAGGATGGACCGCTGGAGCCTGCCGAGCGCCGTGGACGGCTCCAGGCCCAGTTCCCGCACCAGCGTGGTGCGCAGGCGCTGGTAGGCGTTGAGGGCCTCACCGCGGCGGCCCGAGCGGTACAGGGCGAGCATGAACTGGCCGTGCAGGCTCTCGTGCATCGGGTACCGGCTGACCAGCACGGTCAGTTCGGACAGCAGTCCGCGGTGGTTGCCGAGCCGCAGGTCGGCCTCGATGCGCTGGTCCAGGGCGCACAGCCGGGTCTCCTCCAGCCGGCTCACCTCCAGGGTGATCTGGCTGCCGGCCTGGACGTCGGCGAGCGCGGTGCCGGTCCACAGCGACAGTGCCTCGCGCAGCCGTTTGGCGGCACCGGCGTAGTCCTCCGCGTCCATGGCCCGGTAGCCGGCCCCCGCGCGCCGTTCCAGCTCCTGGAAGTCCAGGGTGCCGCCGCGGGTCTCCAGCCGGTAGCCGCCCGGCAGGGTGGCCAGGATGTCCTTGGCCCGGGTCCCTTCGTCGCCGCCGCGCAGCAGTGCCGCGCCGATGAGTTCGCGCAGCTGCAGGATGTAGGTCTGCAGTGTGGTGCGGGCGCTGCGGGGCGGGTTCTCGTCCCACAGCTCCTCTATCAGTGTGGACACCGGGACGACGTGGTCCGCGTTGAGCGCGAGCAGAGCCAGCACCTGCCGGGGCTTGGGCGCGGTCGGCGCGATGGGGATGCCGTGCTCCCGCACCGACAGCGGGCCCAGTACTTCGATGTCCATCGTTTCTCCCCTGTTGGATGCAGGCAGGTCGGCGCGTGCAACGGGGTCAGCGCGCCGGCACCGGAGCGGGCGTGCTGCGGCATCTGTCCCACACCGATAAAAAAACAGCATAGACGGTTTGTCAATCCGGGCGGGCAGTCATCTTTTCCCCAAGACCCCCCGCCCGCACGCCGGATGCACCCGCCGCACCCCCGCCCGCACCCCTCCCCCGCACCCCTCCCCCGCACCCGGCCGCCACCCGCAACCGATTGCGTTCGCGACAGACTTCGCAACGCTCCGGCGCCGCGCGCCGGCCGGAGCGGCACGGGCAGGCCGCCCGCCCCCGGCGACACCCGCACCCCGGCCCCGGCCCGCCCGCCGCCGGCCCGAAGCACAGGCCGACCGGACACTCAACTTGCCAGCACAGCAGGATGATACGGGCGGGTGGTCGAGGGTTCCGGGGGCGCCGGCGTGCGATCACGAGGGGGTGCGGGGCGGGGTGCCGGCGGCCGGACCGGCCGCGTCCACGGGTCGCCGCGCCGGGCAGGGGGACACGCGCCGCCTCAGATGTTATTCCCGTGTGCAATCTTCGCTTCCCGTGCGGGACGCGGGGGTGCCGCCCGGCCGGCGCCCCGGTCCCGCGGGTTGCGCCCCCGGGGATCCGCGGGCTGCGCCGGCGGTCGTGCCGCGCTGGAGCGGGCGGGGAGGGCGGTCGCGGGAGGAGCCGGAACCCTCTCGAATCAGACCGGACGGTCTGTTCAATGTGCCGCCGGACGTTCGCCTTCACCTGCCCCGCCCGCACCGGGAACGGGGCGCGGGTACCGGCCGCCCGGGACGTCGGGATGGACCGGTTACCCGGCTCGGCGGCCCGGGAACAGCCACCGACAGGCGTGGCCGGTCGCGGTGTTCATGCTGCCCCGCTCGATTGCCGCCTTGACCGAGCCGCCGGAGGAGGTCAGCGGTGGAGCCGGGCTTTGACGGAAGGCCGCGTGCCGGACGGCAGATTCCGGAAGTCCGCGAACGTCCCCTTGCGCAATGGTCAAGAATCGTTGACCATTGCTCGCATGCCTACCGACGATCTTCCCGAGACGTTTCACGTCACCACCGACGAGCAGCTGCGCGCCGTCTCCAGTCTCACGCGCCACCGGATCATGGCCGTGCTCCGCTTCGAGCCGGCGACGATCACGCAGATCGCCGAGCGGGTGGGCCTTGCGAAGGGGAGTTCCAGCTATCACGTGCGGCTGCTGGAGCGGGCCGGCCTGGTGAAGGTGGTACGGACACGGAAGGTGCGGGGGGTCACCGAGCGGTACTACGCGATGGCCGCGCGGGCGATCGCGCTGCCGGATCCGGGCGAAGGAGGGCCGGATGTGCTGATGCGCCATGCGGTGGCGGACCTGGAGGCGTCGCCGGCGGACGGCGAGCGGCACGTGCGGATGGCGCATCTGCGGCTCACCGAGGAGCAGTTCGCGCAGCTGGGGGCGCGGCTGCAGGCACTGGCGGACGAGTACCGGGAGCTGTCCGATCCGTCGCTGCCGGACGCGTCACTCGTCTTCGCACTGTTCCACCCGGCACGGCGCGAGCAGGCCGAGGGAGGTGCCAAGTGACCTCAGGTGTCCGGAAGTTGCCGGCCGGGTTCGGACGGCTGTGGACTGCGCAGACGGTGTCCTCGCTCGGTGACGGGGTGTCGCATGCCGCGCTGCCGCTGCTCGCGCTGATGTTGACGCGGGATCCGATGGCGCTCGCCGTCGTCACGGCCGCCGGGACGCTGCCGTGGCTGCTCTTCGGGGTGCTCGGCGGTGCGCTGGTGGACCGCTGGGACCGCCGGCGCACGATGTGGGTCGCGGACGCGGCGCGTGCGGTGCTCCTCGCGATACCGGCAGCAGCGGCCGCGCTCGACGTGCTGAGCATTCCGCTGCTCGCGGCCACCGCCTTCCTGCTCGGCCTCGGCGGGCTGTTCTTCGACACGGCCGCCACGGCCTACCTGCCGGATCTGCTCCGCCGCGACCCCGCGCTCCTGGAGCGCGCCAACTCCCGCCTGCGCGGCGCCCAGACCGCCATGTCCGGTTTCGCGGGGCCGCCCGCGGGCAGTGCGCTGCTCGCGCTCGGGCGGGCGGTTCCGCTGCTCGCCGACGCGGTGTCGTTCCTGCTCTCCGCGCTGCTCGTCCGTACGCTGCCCGCCACGCCCCGGCCCGTGCCGGAGGTCCGCGAGTCGCTGCTTGGGCAGGCGCGGGCCGGGGCCTCGTACGTCTTCCGGGACCGGGTGCTGCTCGGGCTGGCGCTGCGCCCGGCGGTCGGGAACGTCGCCTTCCTCGCTGTGGAGACCGTCCTCGCCCTCTTCGCGCACGACCGCCTGGGCATCGGCACCTACGGTTTCGGCCTGCTCCTCACAGCGGAGGCCACCGGCGGCCTGCTCGGTGCAGGCATCGCCTCCTACCTCGGCCGGCGACTCGGCACCGGCACCGCACTGACCTGCACGGCCGCCGTCGAAGGGCTTGCCGTCCTGGGCCTGGCCGCCGCCCCGAACCCCTACGTCGCCGGGCTGGCGCTCGCCGTCTGCGGGGCCGGCATGGGCGCCACGATGGTGCTCGCGCCCTCCCTCCGACAGGCGATCGTCCCCGCCCGCCTGATGGGCCGGGTCGCCTCCACCTCCCGCATGCTGGCCATGTGCGCCGCCCCCGTCGGGGCCTTCCTCGGCGGCTGGCTGGCCACCGCCTACGACATCCGCACCCCGCTCTACGCCGCCGCCGGCCTCCTCCTGGCGATGACGGCCGTCACGGCATCCATGACCAGCAACCGCCGGGTCGAAGCGGCGCTGCGTGCCGCCGCCCCGGCCGACGGTCCGGATCACCACCCGGCATCCAAGGACCCCGCCCAGGAGAGCGCACCCGCCGTGCTGTGACCCCTGCCGCGAAGGCGTCACAACAAGGCGGGTGCCAGGCCCCCCGCGGGGCGCAACGAGGGGCTGGAGCGGGTCGGTGCTGCCGGCCGTCCGTCCTCGTCGTCCCCGGAGGCGTCCGGGCCCCGGAAGGGGCACAGGGCCCCGGCGGGACCGCCGGCTTTGATGTCAGGGCGAGCAGGTGCATGGTCTTGTTCGGGCGCCCGTACTCGGCGAACACGGTCCCCGGCGGGGTCGGGTGCCCTTCGCGGGCCGAACATCCGCAGCAGGGCGCAGGCAGGCCCGGACCTGGTCGGTGACGAGCGCGACCCGGCCAGTCGGAGCATGTCCGGCCGGTGTGTGGCGATCTCCTTCAGGTTGACCTTGCTGCAGGCCACGGCCGCCTCCAGCGGCCCGTACCCGTCGGCCGGCCCCTCGCCGTCGGCCGGCCCGTCGCCGTCGGGCAGGCCGGCTCGCCAGAACCGCTGGTCGGCCAGGTCGGCCAGGTCGCGGAAGCGTGGGGCGAAGCAAGCCGAGCATCTTGTACAGGCCGAAGGCCATGCCGGAGTACGAGGGTTGTCGGCCGCCGCCGTCTCCGGGCGCACGCCGCCGTCCAGGTTCAGCAGGGCCGGTGGGCGTTGCCGCTGAGCCAGGCCAGGACCTGGTCGGCGTGCTTGTCCGGCGGGAAGACCGGGTAGAAGACGTGCTCGATCATGGTGTCCTCGATGACCAGCGTGAGCCGCTTGTACAGCGTCAGCCCGCCGGTGGTGAAGGTGGGAAGGTCCAGTGCCCGGGCCAGGCTCCGTGCGGGGTCGGACAGCATCTGGAACGGCAGCCGGAGCCGCTCGGTGACCTCACGCTGGTAGTCGCTGTCCTGGCTGGAGAGGCCGTACACCTGGGCCGCGCCGGCCGCGAGCAGGTCCTGGTGGTGGTCGCGGAAGCCGCACGTCTCGGAGGTGCAGCCACGAGCGCCGGGGATGGAGTCCCAGCCCTCGGGCAGATCGGTGCCGGGGCGGCCCGTCAGCGGGTAGACGTAGAGCACGGTGCGACCTGCGCCCAGCGCGTCAAGGCCGACCGTCGCGCCGTCGGTGGCCTGGAGTTCCAGGTGCGGCATTCTCGCACCGCGCAGGTGTGCCGCAGCGCCGTCGTCCTCGGGAACGGGCAACTCGGCAGGCAGGCTCGTGTAGTCGGTCATCGGTTCCTCTCCTTCGCCATCCGGTGAAGGCGGCTGCTGTTGCGGTGAGCGGCCTCGTGCAGGTGCGCCACCAGCACCGCCCGGCGGGCGGTGAGTCCCTCGATCCGCTGCGTGAGCCCCGTCGACGGCATCCCGGTACCCGGCCGGCGCGGCCGGGCAGTCGTCCGCGTGCCGGTGCCCCAAGACCAGGCATTCCGCAAACGGTTGTGCCGCCTCGACACAAGGACGCCGAGGCCGCAGCCGCCCGGATCTCCTGCGCGAGCGTACGTCGTGCTCGTCGCCGTCCCGGTAGCCGTTGGTCGACCGCACCGGCGCGAGCAGCCCCAGCGATTCGTCATAGCGCACCGCCTTGGCCGTCACACCCGCTCGCCGGGCCGCTCCCCCGATCCGCATGCCTCACCTCGAAGAAGGCCAAACAGCTGCCAGGTCTCGTTGGCGGCGATCGCCCGCGGAATCCGTTCATGGAGCTGCGGGAGGGCATGCGCCCGCAGAACAGCGCGGGTGGCAGCACGTTCAGCGGCATCGACTGGTGGGTGGATGTCCATGCGGAAGCCGACCATGTCCGGGTGCATGCCGCGGCCAGAGCAACCCCCGTCCCAGACGCGGTGTCCGGGGCCGCGCCCATGCGGCGCGGCGCGGTCGGCGCGGCGCGGTGGTTGGGGGTGGTCGGGGCGGCGCGGTGGTTGGGGGTGGTTGGGGCGGTGCGGTGGTTGGGGCCGTGCGGTGCGGTGGTTGGGGCGGTGCGGTGGTTGGGGCCGTGCGGTGCGGTGGTCGGCGCGGCGCGGTGGTTGGGGGTGGTCGGGGCGGCGCGGTGGTTGGGGCCGTGCGGTGCGGTGGTTGGGGCGGTGCGGTGGTTGGGGGTCAGGGTTCGGGGCGGGGCTGTGGGGGGCCGGGGGGCGGGGGGCCGGCCGGGGTGCCCGCCGCCTGCAGGTGTCGCAGGCAGGACGGTGCGGCCAGGCGTGGCAGCAGCAGCCGCCAGAACCGGGTGAGGGTGCGGTAGGAGAGCCATTCGGTGTCCTGTGCTCCCAGTACCTCGAAGCCCACGGTCGCCGCGACGACGGCGACCACCGCGTCGCGCGGCACCACCGTGTCGGCGAGTTCGCCCTCGCCGTCGGCGCGTTTGAGGGTCGACTCGACCCACTGCGTCCACTGCAGGCGCAGGTCCCGTTCGCCGGTGTAGAGGTGTTCGGAGCCCAGGGCGAACCCGGCGCGCAGGACGGCGTCGTCGTGGAGGGTGCCGGCCAGGTGGTGGGTGGCGTCGACCAGGCACTGCAGGGCCTGGCCGGGCCGCTGTTCGCCGTGCACGGTGATACGGGCCAGCCGGTGTGCGGCGGCCTCCTCGACGGCTTCGGCGAGGGCGGCCTTGCTGGCGAAGTGGAAGTGCAGCGCTCCGTTGCTCACGCCGGCCCGGCCGCTGATCGCGGTGAGCGAGGCGGTGCGGTAGCCCTCGCGGTCGAAGACCGCGGCGGCGGAGTTGATCAGTGCCTCGCGCGTGCGCAGCGCGCGTTCCTGTTTGGCCATCGTGGTGCTCCGTTACTGCGGCGGGTTGCCGTGCTTGCGGGAGGGCAGGTCGGCGTGTTTGGTGCGCAGCATCGCGAGCGATCCGATCAGCACCTCGCGGGTCTCGGCGGGGTCGATGACGTCGTCGACCAGGCCGCGTTCGGCGGCGTAGTAGGGGTGCATCAGCTCGGCCTTGTACTCCTTGACCATGCGGGCGCGCATGGCCTCGGGGTCGGCGGCCCCGGCGATCCGGCGGCGGAAGATGACGTTCGCGGCGCCCTCGGCGCCCATCACGGCGATCTCGTTGGCGGGCCAGGCGTAGGTGAGGTCGGCGCCGGTGGACTGGGAGTCCATGACGATGTAGGCGCCTCCGTAGGCCTTGCGCAGGACGAGCGAGATCCGCGGCACGGTGGCGTTGCAGTACGCGTAGAGCAGTTTCGCGCCGTGGCGGATGATGCCGCCGTGTTCCTGGCCCACGCCCGGGAGGAAGCCCGGCACGTCCAGGAGGGTGAGCAGGGGGATGTTGAAGGCGTCGCAGGTCTGGACGAACCGGGCGGCCTTCTCGGAGGCCGCGATGTCCAGCACCCCGGCCAGGTGCCGGGGCTGGTTGGCGACGATGGCGACGACCTGGCCGTCCAGGCGGGCCAGCGCGCAGATGATGTTGCGGGCCCAGTGCTCGTGGACCTCCAGGAAGTCGCCGTCGTCGACGAGTTCGGCGATCACCTCGGTCATGTCGTAGGGGCGGCTGCCGTCGGCCGGGACCAGGTCCAGCAGCACCTCGCTGCGGCGGTCGGCCGGGTCGGTGCACGCGGTGCGCGGCGGGCTCTGGCGGTTGTTCTGCGGGAGCATGGAGAGCAGGTAGCGGACCTCCTCCAGGCAGGTCTGCTCGTCGTCGTAGGCGAAGTGGCACACCCCGGAGGTCTGCGCGTGGACGTCGGCGCCGCCCAGGGCGTTGTGGGTGATCTCCTCGCCGGTGACCGCCTTGACCACGTCCGGGCCGGTGATGAACATCTGCGAGGTGTCGCGGACCATGAAGACGAAGTCGGTCAGCGCCGGGCTGTAGGCGGCGCCGCCCGCGCACGGGCCGAGCATCACCGAGATCTGCGGGATGACGCCGGAGGCCCTGGTGTTGCGCTGGAAGATGCCGCCGTAGCCGGCCAGCGCGGAGACGCCCTCCTGGATCCGGGCGCCCGCGCCGTCGTTCAGCGACACCAGGGGCGCGCCGGCCGCGACGGCCATGTCCATGATCTTGTGGATCTTCTGCGCGTGGGCCTCGCCCAGCGCGCCGCCGAAGATGCGGAAGTCGTGCGCGTACACGAAGACCGTGCGGCCCTCGACCAGGCCCCAGCCGGTGATGACGCCGTCGGTGTAGGGCTTGTTGGCCTCCAGGCCGAAGCCGGTCGCCCGGTGCCGGCGCAGTTGCCCGACCTCCTGGAACGAGTCCGGGTCCAGCAGGAGTTGGATGCGTTCGCGGGCGGTCAGTTTGCCCTTGGCGTGCTGCGCCGCGGTCGCCTTCTCGCCGGGGCCCTGCAGTGCCTGCGCGCGGATCGCGTGGAGTTCCGCCACGCGCCCGCGCGCGGCGGCGCCGTGCGGCCCGGGCCGCTGGGGGGCAGTCGTCGTCGTCATGTCAGGTCCCCTCCTGGGACAAGGCCGAGGAGGTCCCGCCCCGGGTCCGTACGTGGACATTAACAAACCGCTGAAGCGGTTTAAAGTTGTTCTACTCAAGAACCGCTCGAGGCACCGCCGGCCCAGCTGCCCGCCGGCACGAAACCTCCCGGCCCCGGCCACAGGGGCGAACCGGCCCCGGCCCACCCCCCGGCCGGCCCTTCGCTCTCCCGCCCGTCCTCCTGTCCGCCGTCCGGTCCGTCCGGTCCGTCCGGTCCGTCCTGCCGTCCGGCGGCCCGTCCGCGCGCGCCGAGGACCGCGAGCAGCACCGCGGTCAGGGCGGCGAGTTCCGCCTCGTCGGCCTGTCCGCGCTCGATACGCAGCACCGTGTCCCCGCTGCTCATCGATCACCCCTCTCCCCCGGCGGGCCCCGGCGGGCCTGGCGGGCCGTCACGTCACCGTCGGCCAGGGCGCTGGAGAGACGCTGTGGTGCCGCTCGAGATCCGCTCGTCCCCCACCGGGGCGCGGCGGCCGGAACCCGACGCCCCAGCTCACGGGCGGCGCCCGGCGGTCCGGGGCGCCGGCCGGGCGCCGATTCGGAGCAAACTGCTCCATTTCCCGCGGGCAGGACCTCGCGGAGAACTCTAGAAAGTAAACCGGGTGGTCTGTATCTTCCTGATTCTCAGCGAGCACGTCCGACGCCAGGCCAACGCAGCTCAGGGGGAAACATGTCCATGACCACGTTCCGCACCGGGCCGGCCCCGATCGCCACCGCACCCGTGCCCGCCCCGCCGGACGGCGCCGCGGGGCCTGCCGGCCGGGCCCCGCGGTTCGCCACCCTGACCACCACGGTGCCCAAGGAACTCGTCCACCGCGCCAGCGTCGCCGAGGTGCTGCTCACCGACTGGGCGCGCACCGCGGCGGACCGCTTCGAGGTGAGCGCCCAGTGGCCGCGCGGGCACAGCTTCTTCACCGCCGTGCAGGGCCGCCACGACCCCCTCATCGCCGCCGAGTCCTTCCGCCAGGCGGCCATCCTGCTCGCCCACACCGAGTTCGGTGTGCCGCTCGAGCACCCCTTCCTGATGCACAGCCTCACCCTGGACGTGCGCCCCGAGCACCTGGCCACCGGCAGCGCACCGGCCTCCGTCGGCATCGAGATGACCTGTCACGACGTCACCTGGCGGCGCGGCGCCGCCACGGCCATCCGCTTCGAGGCCGTGTTCAGGCGCGGCGGACAGACGGTGGCGAGCGCCTCCGGTTCCTGCACGTGCACCACACCCGCCGTCTACGCCCGGCTGCGCGGCAAGCAGGCCGCCCTGGCCGGGGTGCCCGCACCGCTGACCGCCCCGCTGGCCCCGCAGCACGTGGGCCGCACCTCGCCCGCCGACGTCGTCCTGTCCCCCGCCGGCCACAGCGGGCGCTGGCTGCTGCGCACCGACACCAGCCACCCCGTGCTCTTCGACCACCAGGTCGACCACGTCCCCGGCATGGTCCTGCTCGAAGCCGCCCGCCAGGCCACCGTCGCCACCCTGGGCCAGGGCACCTTCGTGGCCCACCTCGCCAGCACCTTCGAACGCTACGCGGAACTCGACACCCCCTGCACCATCGAGGCCCACCCCCTGCCCGACCACGCCGGACAGCGCCGCGTCCGCATCCTCGCCCACCAGAACGACACCCCCGTCTTCACCGCCACCACCGGAACCGGCCCCCGCCCCGCCTGACCCGCCGGCCCGGCCGGCCACCACGCCCGCCCGCACCCACGCGGGAACGTGCCAGGACAGAGCCAGGCCCGTGCACATGGCCAACGGCCCTCCTGGCCGGGCACCGGCGTGGTGGCCGGCCCCCTGCCGACCGCACTTCAGGTACTCCCGCACTCCAGTGTTGGGGCACGCCATCATGGGAGTCATGACAGTCGGCCCGCATACGCCTGCCCCAGGGAGCACCGGCCTTCACGATGCATACGCCCATGACCTCGCTCTGTATCAGGAGAAGTTCCGGCGACGCCTGCCGGCCTCGCTGGGCGAGCTGCGCGGACCTTCCCGGGGAATCGTGGAGCTGCCGCTGCATGGGGCCTGGTCCGGGATGACCGCCTACGACCTGGACAGGCCGCGCCAGCGAATGGGTTTGCACCGCACCGTGCCGCACGAGGGCGGACGCGAGGAGCTGACCGCCTGTCTTGACCAGGGTCTGCTCCTGCAGATGTGGCCCGTCCTGCGCACCCTCGTGGGCCGTACCGTGCGCACCGTGCGGGAAGACGCTTTCCCCCAACTTGCCGAGAAAGCCCGGGCAGCCGCGTGAGAGACATGCCGGAGCTGCACACACGGCTCCTGGCGGATGTGATCGCCATCGGTGCCCCGTATCCACTGGTACTGACCGGCGGGTACGCGGTACGGGCACACCACCTCGCCAGCCGGCCCAGCCAGGACCTCGATGCCGCCACCGAGAGGCCCGGCGCCGATGGCAGACATCGCCGCTGCGCTGCGTGCCGGCCTCGAGGCGCGGGGCTGGCAGGTGAAGTCGCTGGAGACCGCGCCCCTGTCCGCCCGCTTCACCGTGTCCGACCCGGCCACCGGGCAGGACTGCGAGGTGGACATCCTCAAAGAGATCCTCTGGCGCCCGATCGTTCAGAGCCCCTACGGGCCCGTCCTCGCGGAGGAGGACGTGATCGGAACCAAGGTCCGCTCGTCTCCCTGGAGGCAGCCCGAAGACTCCCGGCGGCTGCGGGACTCACCGTACATGACGATTTCGTCATGTACGGTGAAGGTATGACGGAACAGAGCATCTACCGGCATCTGCGTGAGTTCCGTGAGACTTTCGACGGGCCTGAACCGCTGGCCTGGCCGGAGATCAGCCATGGCCAGCTGCTGATGATGACGAGCCCGAAGAAGCAGCATCAGCTGGTGGCTCACCGCCTGCGCACCCAGCTGGAGCCCCAGTTGGGCACAGGCATGCTCCTCATGCTCGAAACCGACATGGAAGATGCCGGACTCGGCATCCTGCGTGTACCCGATCTCGTCGTGGTCGACGAGGAAGAAGCCGTGGCCGACAGTGATGCGATCGACCCCCGCCGCTGCCATCTGGTGATCGAGATCGTGTCCCGGTCCAATCCCAGCAACGACTACGAGGGCAAGTTGCGCGACTACCCGGCCATGGGAGTGCCGCACTACCTCATCGTCGACCCCCGTGACGGGAGCGCAGTCCATCACTGGGCACCGGTCCGCAGAAGCGGTGTGCCCGCCTACGACAACAGGCAGCACTACACGTTCTCGGACACCATCACCATCACCGACTGGAAGATCGACACTGCCGGTCTGCCCCGTTACAGCAAGGACGGCCGGTGACCGACACAGCAGGCCTGGTCCGGTCCTGGCGTCGGCAGCGCGGAATGTCCCAGGCCCGCCTGGCCGAGCTCGCCGGAACCGGGCAAGCCGCGATCTCCCGCATCGAATCAGGACGGGACCTGCCCACACTGACCCTCCTGGAGCGCATCGCCTCGGCACTGGACTGCCGACTGACGGTCACTTTCACATCCGGCTCCGGACAAACACTGCCTTCAGCCCGAGCGTTCCCTCCCCTGCCGGCCAAGCCGGCAGGGGAGCCGGACGACTGACGATCCGCCACCCGCGGCACCAGGACCCCCCTCCGCCCGCACCTGTCCGGCACTTCACCGGCCCTGCCCCCCTGCCGGGTGTCACCACCTCCCCCGCGCCGGGCCCGGGCGCCCGACATGCTTCCAGGTGGCCGCGGACGACGACGGAACACGGGCACGCGGGCTGACGGCTACGACGCGCGCAAAAGGGCTCCTTCCCTGCGTTGCGTGCGGTTGCTGCTTAGCGTGACCCCATGACCACAGTCCAGGCCCGGCCCGCTTTTGACGACCGGCGGTGGAAGGCGCTCGCGGTCTGTCTGACGGCGGGCTTCATCTCACTGCTCGACACCTCGATCGTGAACGTGGCGCTGCCTTCGATGGAGCACGGGCTGGCCGCCTCGGAGGCCGCCCAGTCCTGGGTGGTCTCCGGATACGCGCTGGCCTTCGGGCTGGTGCTCGTCCCGGCGGGCCGGCTGGGCGACATGCACGGGCGGCGGCAGGCCTTCCTGCTGGGCCTGGCCGCGTTCACACTGGCCTCGGCGGCCTGCGGCCTGGCTCCCAGCGCCTCCTGGCTGGTGCTGTTCCGGCTCCTGCAGGGCGCGGCGGCGGGCATGGTCGCCCCGCAGACCTCGGGACTGATCCAGCAGATGTTCCAGGGCGCCGAGCGGGCCAAGGCCTTCGGCATGCTCGGCAGCGTCATCGGGGTCTCGACGGCACTGGGCCCGCTGGCGGGCGGTCTGCTGATCAACGCCGCCGGCACCGACAACGGCTGGCGCTGGGTGTTCTTCGTCAACCTGCCCATCGGGGCGGCCGCCCTCGCCGCGGGACTGCGACTGCTGCCCCGCTTCCCGGCCTCAACCGGCAAGAAGAAGGAGGAGTTCGACCTGTTCGGCGTGCTCCTCCTCGGCGCCGCGGTGCTCGCGCTCATGCTGCCGCTGGTACAGGAACAGCAGTGGACCGGACGGCTGAAGTGGGCGCTGCTGCCGGTGGGGGCGCTGCTGCTGGCCGCGTTCTGGACGTGGGAACGGCGCCAGGGGCGGCGCGGGCAGGCTCCCCTGGTCGATCTGAGCCTGTTCTCCCTGCGGTCCTTCACGTTCGGCTCCCTGATCAGCCTCACCTACTTCGCGGGCTTCACCACCGTCTTCTTCGTCTACTCCCTGTTCCTGCAGAACACCGTCGGATACAGCGCGCTGGCGGCCGGCCTGTCGGTACTGCCCTTCGCGGCCGCCTCGGCGGTCGGCGCCACGATCGGGGGCCGTCTGGTGATGCGCCACGGACGCATGCTCGTCGTCATCGGCCTCGGCGCGGTGGCGGTGGGGCTGCTCGGAGTGATCGTGGCGGTGCAGCTGGTCCCCCTGCAGAGCGTGGGATGGGCCACGGCCCTGCCGATGGTCGTCGCCGGGATCGGCTCCGGCCTCACGGTCTCCCCCAACACGACCCTCACCCTCACCCGCGTCCCCGTGCACCGTGCCGGTGCGGCCGGCGGAGTCCTGCAGACAGGACAGCGCATCGGCTCGGCAGCCGGGATCGCCGTGGTCGGCGCGGTGTACTTCGCACATCAGGCCAACCACGGACAGTCCGTCACCGCCATCCAGCTGGGACTGCTCACCGCCGTCGGGTTCAGCATGACCGCACTGCTGCTCGCGGCTGCGGACCTGCGGGAACGCCACCTGCACCCCGAACCGGAGCGGACCGTGAAAAACGTCCGGCACGGTTCCCAAGACGGCGACGCCGACGAAATGGTGCGGCCCGGCAACTGAAGGGCCACAACTACCAGCGCGACAGCCGAGAGCCGCAACCACCGGCGCGACAAGCCGAGCGGCCACAACTACCGGCGCGACAAGCCGAGCGGCTACGGCTTCCGGCGCGACAAGCGGAGGGGCTACGGCTTCCGGCGCGGCAGCTTCGGGGCCACGGCTTCCGGCGCGACAGCCGAGAGGCCACGGTTTCCGGCGCGGCAGCCGAGAGGCCACGGCTCGGGGTCACGGTTTCCGGCGCGGCAGCTTCGGGCCGGGGGACGGCGGTGCTCGAGGCGGCCCTCATCAGCGGTCCGCCGATGCCTTGCCGTTGGGATCCGGTGACACCGTCCCCGGATCATCGGCAACAGGAGGGGGAAGCCCTACCGGGCCCGAAGGGCCGTGGCTCCGCTGCGGAGCCACAAAGGAGAAGGGCGTGACGGGGGCTGTCAGTGGGCGATGCTGTCGATCAGCTCGCGGGCGCCCTGGCGCAGCAGAGCCAGCGCGACGGAAGCACCGAGGTCTGAGGGACTGAGCCGCCCGGCCCATTCGTGAGCGTTCAGGACGGTCTTCCCGTCCGGGCTGAACACGCAGGCGCGCAGCGACAGATCACCCCGGGACGCCTTCGCGTATCCGGCGATCGGGCTGTTGCAGTGGCCTTGGAGGACGTGCAGGAACATCCGTTCCGCGGTGGCCTCCCGATAGGTGCCGGAATCGTTCAGAGTGCTGATGACGTCGATCGTGGGGGTGTCGGCTTCACGGCACTGCAGAGCAAGGATGCCGGCCCCGATCGGCGGGATCATCGCCTCGGCCGGCAGGACCTCGGTGATCACGTCGGGCCGGCCGATGCGCTCCAGGCCGGAGACGGCCAGCAGCAGTGCGTCGACCTCGCCCGCGGCGAGCTTGTCCAGGCGGCGGTTGACGTTGCCGCGGAACGGCACGCATTCCAGCTGCGGGTGGGAGGCGGCGAGTTGCGCGACCCTGCGCACCGAGGAGGTCCCGATCCGGGTTCCCGCGGGGAGCTCGTCCAGGAGCAGGCCGCCGGGATGGACGAGGGCGTCCCGGATGTCGTCCCGCCTGAGGAACGCCGCGAAGGTCGTGCCGGCCGGCAGCGGCCTGTCCGCCGGCACGTCTTTGACGCAGTGCACAGCAAGGTCCGCCTCCCCGGCGACGAGCGCGGCGTCGACCTCCTTGGTGAACGCCCCCTTGCCCTCGACCTGGGAGAGATCTCCCAGCCATGTGTCGCCGGTCGTCCTGACCGGGATCACCACGGTCCCGATACCGGGATGCAGCGCACCGAGCTCGGTGCGGACGCGCTCCACCTGGGCCAGGGCCATCGGCGAGTCACGGGAGACGATACGGATCAGCTCAGAGGCGGACATGTCGTACACGATAGAGCGTCGCAGCCGCACCCCCGGCATCAATCCCGCAGCCCATCCCAGCCTCCCGGCAAGGAAGTTGGGGGCATCGGGCAGGTGTGCGAGAAAGCCGCGGACGCCTTGCGGGGGTGGTGCCTGCGGGCCAGAACCCGGCCGCGATGACGTACGAACGCCCGCCGGCCCGCGAGGTGTCCTGCGGCGGCAGGCCGCCCACCACGCACAGGCCGCCCGGCCCCGGCGGTCCGGACCGGCCGGCGAGGCACCTCGGCCTGTACGGGCGCCGGCCTCGGGCCACAGACCGATGCGGCAGGTCCCCGACACGGGGGCACCGATCCGGCCCGGCCCGGGGAACACCGGGCGGGCCGGGCCGGATCAAGATGCTCGAGCGCCGGACGTTCACTCCGGCCGGGGCGGCGTTCGGGGCGGCGTTCCTCCGGCCCCGCAGCGTCCCCGCCCCGGGACAGCAAGGCCGAGGTCCAGCTCCGTGAAGCAGATCACCGGCTGCCGGTGTTCCCCCGCGTGCAGCCCGTGTCCGCCCTGCCGCCTCACAAGCGGCGGCCACGACAGCCACGGCGGATCGCCGCGTACAGCCCGGCCTCGCTCGCCGGTATGTGCACGCCCACCCCCAGCGGGCGCAGCACACCGGTCATCCCGCTGCGCGGCTTCCCCTGCCGCCGGAACCGGACGGCATCACCCCTCGCGCCCTGAAGCCGCCTCCCGTGCCCGTGCCGAACGGCAGACGCCTGCCCCGCTCACCTGCACCACCACCCCGCCCGTCCGCCCGTCCGCCCGTCCGCAGTTCACCGGCCCCCGCACGCCCGGCTGGGCGTCACCCAGCACTCCGCGCCGGCCCGGGCGTCCGGAACGCGTCCAGGTGGTCGCCGACCCAGTCACGGTAGGAGCGGGCCGGCCGGCCCAGCAGCGCGGCCACCGCGGGCTCCACCACCTGCTTGGCCCCCGCCCGCTGCCGGCACGCACTGTCCAGCAACGCCTCCACCACCACCGGCGGATACCGCCGGGCCAGCACAGCCCGGGCCGCCTCCTGGCCCAGCTCCTCGAAACCCAGCTCCACCCCCAGCTGCCGCCCCAGTTCTTGTACCTGCTCCCCCGCCGTGAGCGCCTGCGGCCCCGTCAGCGTGTAGGCACGGCCCGCATGCCCCGGCCCGGTCAGCGCACACACCGCCACCGCCGCCACATCCCGCGGATCCACACACGCATTACGCGACGTCCCGCACAACGCCCGCACCACCCGCTCCCCCTTCACCGACGGCGCCCACCCCAACGTGTTCGACATGAACGCCCGCGGACGCAGCAACGTCCACTCCAGACCCGACCCGCACACCACCTCCTCGGCCTCACGCTGCCAGCACGTCACCCCATCACGCGCCTGCGGATCCCTCACCGCCGCAGCCGACAGCTTCACCACCCGCCGCACCCCCGCCGCCCGCGCCGCCCGCACGAACCGCACATCATCACCCGCACCCACCCGGCACGTCAGCAAGAACGCCGCCCGCACCCCCGCCAACGCACGCCCCAGCGACACCTCGTCCCCCAGATCCCCCACCGCCACCTCAACACCCGCAGGCAGCCCCACCGCACGCCCCGCATCACGCACCAGAACCCGCACCCCCACACCCCCCGGCAGCCGGCCCAACCCGCCCACCACCGCCCGCCCCGTCGTCCCCGTCGCCCCCGTCACCAAAATCACAACCCCACCCCTCCCAACCCCAGCCCGACAACCCCGACCACACCCACCCCGGCCCACCCCGGCCGGCCCCACCACACCTCGATCCAACCCGGCCACACCCCGACACCACCACGAGAACCCGCCCGAACCACGAACCAGCCCACAACCACCCCGGCCCGAGCTCAGGTCCGGCTCCGGCTCCAGCTCCGGCTCCAGCTCCGGCTCAGCTCCGGCTCCGGCTCCGGCTCCAGCTCCGGCTCCGGCTCCGGCTTCACCCCAACGCGGCCGACGCCGCTGCGAACCGGCCCGAACCCCATCACGAACCAGCCCACAGCCACCCCGAATTCGGGCCCGGCCTCACCCCAACACGCCAGCACCACCGCGAACCTCACCACGAACCAGCCCGCAACCACCCCGGCCCGAACTCGGTCCGGGCTCGGCTTCGGCTTCACCCCACACGGCCGCACCGCTGCGAACCGGCCCGAATCTCACCGCGACCCGGCCCGCAACCACCCCGGACCGGGCCTGGGCCGGCCTCACCCCACCGCGCCCCGGCCCGAACCTCACCGCGACCCGGCCCGCAACCGCCCTGGCCCGAGCTCAGGTCCGGGCTCGGCTTCGGCTTCACCCCAACGCGGCCGACGCCGCTGCGAACCGGCCCGGGCCCGGGTTCGGGTTCGGCGCCGCTCGGGTGCTGGCAGGTGAGCGGGCGCGATCCGGGGCGGCCGGCATACCGGCCGCCCGGCTTCTCACCCCGAACCACCCGCCCCCACACCGGACGGCCCCGGGGACCGGCCCTCACCCGGACCGGACGGCCCACCCCCGGGCGGGCGGTCCGGGCACCGTCCGCGCGAGCGGCATCCCGGCCGCCGAGCACACCGCCCCGCCCCAGCCCACCGCCGTTGCGGCCCGAAAGCGCACCGAACCGGCCTGGTCTCACCCCGCCCCGCCCCGGTTTCGCCCCGGCCCGTCCCGGTTTCACCACGGACCAGGACGGGTCTCCCGGACATCCGGCAGACCGGCGTGCCCCGCAATCGACCAGGACAGGAGGCCCCGCACCCGACAACCTGTAATATACAAACTGGACGGTTTCTTTTGCCGGGTCGGCGGACCGGGCATATGCCCAGCAGGAACAGCACGGAAGGAGGCCGACATGGCCATGCAGGACCGGGCGATCCGCACCCGGCAGTCGATCCTCTCGGCGGCTGCCGGCGTCTTCGAGGAACGCGGCTACCAGGCCGCCACCATCAGCGAGATCCTCACCGCGGCCGAAGTCACCAAGGGCGCACTGTATTTCCACTTCCCCTCCAAGGAACACCTCGCCCAGGGCGTCCTGTCCCAGCAGGACGGCCAGACCTCCATCCCCCGCGCCTGCAAAGTCCAGGAACTCGTCGACATGGGCATGCTCCACGCCTACCGCCTCCAGACCGACCCCATGGTCCGCGCCGGAGTCCGCCTCGCCCTGGACCAGCAGGCCCAAGGACTGGACCGCAGCGGCCCCTTCGCCCGCTGGAGCCAGTCCATCCACGACACCCTCACCGCCGCCCAGCAACAAGGCGAACTCCTCCCCCACGTCCAGCCCCACACCACCGCCGACGTCATGGTCGGCGCCTTCGCCGGCGTCCAGGCCATGTCCCAGGCCCTGTGCGACTACCAAGACCTCCAACGCCGCGTCTCCGACCTCCTGCGCCACCTGCTGCCCTCCGTCGTCCACTCCTCCGTCCTCGCCTCCGTCGACCTAGCCGACGGCAGAGGCGAAAAAGTCTTCAACGAACTCCAGCAACACCACCACGACACCCCCCAACCCACCACCGGCTGACCACCCCCGGCCACAGACCCAAACCCCCCACACCCACCTGCAACAGCACCCTCACCACCGCCGGCAGGAACACCACCACCACCGCCGCCGCCGGCAACACCGCCCGCACCGAAGACGGTCACAGCAACGGCACCCGACCAACCAACAACACCCAAGCCACCACCCCCACGAGCCGGCACACCCCCGGAGACGGAGCACCCCCAGAGGCGAGGGCATCCCGGAGGCGGTGGCACCCCCGATGCCGGGGGGACACCCCCGGG
>NZ_JBHWVI010000044.1:0-5619 GCF_042737005.1 Streptomyces sp. NPDC060027 | reverse complement strand
GGGCGGAGCACCCCCGGGGCGGAGCACCCCCGGGGCGGAGCACCCCCGGGGCGGAGCACCCCCGGGGCGGAGCACCCCCGGGGCGGAGCACCCCCGGGGCGGAGCACCCCCGGAGACCGGTGACACCCCGGAGGCGGTGGCACCTCCCGATGCGGGGGACACCCTCGGGGCGGGGCACCCCGGAAGGTGGGGGCACCCCCGATATGGCAACGGAGGCGGGGAAGCCTTCGACGAACCACAGGAACAACACCAACACCCCCCACCAGACCCCAGGTGTGTTGGGTGGCGCTGTCGGTGCCTGGTGCTGTTCCTTCGGCTCGCCAAAGCTGGTTGGGGGGTGCCGGTCGGTTTGTGGTGGCGTGGCCGGGGCCCGCAGACGCACTCCGGACCAACCGCCGCCACACCGCCCCAGGCCACAGCACCGCCCCGCAGACCGGGCGGCCCCTCGGCACCGCTCCCCGCAGACCACCCCGCACCGGCCGCCATGTCCACCAGGGCCCCGCCGCCCCAGAGACGGCCGGCACCACCGCCGGGACACCGAGAGGCCCTTCGGCGAACCGCAGGAACAACACCCGCACCAGACCCCACACCCCACAGACCGGCCAACGGACCGGGCGGCGGACCGGGCGGCGGACCGGTCGGCACCACCGCAGGCGCCCCCTCGGCGCCACCGCAGATACCGCCCGCCCCCGCTGCCGCCGCGGATACCGGCCCCGGCGTCACCGCGGATACCGCCCCCGGCACCGCTGCGAATGCCGGTGTCTGCGCCTGCGCCGGCAGGGCCGCTACCACCAGCGGCGGCGGGAAAGTCTTCAGCGGACCGCGGGAGCAGTCCCCGGAGACCACCGCGACCCCACCGGCCCCGCCGCCAGGCCCGCCACCGGGGTCGCCGCCCGCGCCCGCGGCGGTGGCGGGGTCGCGGCTCCGCGGCCGGGCCCGAGCAGCGCCGTCAGCGCGACATCCAGCCCCCGCCCCCCGTCCGCGGCCCAGGCGATGTAACCGTCCGGCCGCACCAGCAGCGCATCACAGTCCACACCCGGCACCGACGCCACCCGCACCACCCGCACCACCCCCGGCCACCCCCGCACCTGCTCCGCGAACCCACCGCCCCCCTCCCCCGCCAGCAGCAGCACCGGCCCCGCCCCGCCCCGCAGCAGACCGATCACATCCATCACCCCGCGCCCGGTCCGCAGCACAACATTGCGCAGAAACCTTCCCTCCCACGGCGAACAGGACCCCTCCGCCACCGGCAGCACCGTGTCCTGCGCACTGACCATCTCCCCCAGACCCCCCGCCCCGCCACCACGCATCAGAGCACCGAACAGATCACGCAACGGATCCAGTTCCGCCCCCGGCCGCATCAACGCCAACTGCGCCCGCGTGTTGTCCACCACCCGCTGCGCCGCAGGCCTGCGCTCCACGTCATAGGAATCCAGCAACTCCTCCCCCGCACCACCGCGCACACACAGCGCGAGTTTCCACCCCAGATTCACCGCGTCCAAAAGCCCCGTACTCAACCCCTGCCCCCCGACCGGGAAATGCACATGCGCCGCATCCCCCGCCAGCAGCACCCGCCCCCTCCGGAACGTCCGCGCCACCCGCGAGAAATCACTGAACCGCGACAGCCACCGGCCCTCCCCCATCGCCACATCACGCCCCGCGATCCACGACACCTCCCGCCGCAACTCCTCCAACCCCACCGGCCGCCCCCGCACCCCCTCCGCCTCCCCCCCGGCACAGTTCAACGTCCGCACATGCACCCCACCGTCCCCCGCGTCCTTCACCACCACCCACCCCCGCCGCGTCCGATGCCACCCCGCCACCAGATCCCCCACCCGCCCCGGCCGCACCCACCCCATCAACGCCCGCACCGTCGCCGGACACGACCGGCACCCGAAACCCGCCAACTCCCGCACCACACTGCGCGCACCATCCGCCCCCACCACAAACCCAGCCCGCCAACTCACCACCCCCGAACCCCCACGCCCCACCACCCGCACACAATCCCCCTCCACCACCAGCCCCTCCACCGACACCCCCCGCACCACCCGAGCACCAGCCACCCGCGCCAACCGCTCAAAACCCGCCTCCAACTCCGCCTGCACACACCGCACCACCGGCACCGGCTCCCCCACCGGAGCCGAAATCACCAACCCCCCCAACCCCGCAAAATGAAACACCGACGACACCCCACCACCCACCGACCCGGCCACAGCCGAAACCCCCGCCACCCCGAACGCCCGCACCCCAACAGCAGGCCCCCCACCCGCACACACAGAATCCACCCCACCCACCGACACCCGGCCGGCAACCACCCCACCCCCCGGCACCCCACCCCCCGGCAACACCCCGTCCCGCACCCCCGCCGACGACCCCGCCGCCACTCCACCAGCCACAGGCATCCGCCCCCTCAAAACCCCCTCCCCGCACCCGCCTTCACCCACCCCCACCCCGACCCGCACCCCGACCGGCGGTGCCCCGTACTCGACAGGCACCACATCCCCGCCATACCCACGCCGCACCAGACACTGCACCGACCGCGCATGCAACACCGTCGCCTTCGGCCGCACCTCCACCGACTCCCGCACCTCCACCACCAACACCCGCACCCCCAACCCCGCCAACTCCGCCGCCAGACACAACCCCACCGGCCCCCCACCCACCACCAACACATCCACATGCACCCGACCCACCACACCAACCCCCAACCCCGACACCCGACACCCGACACCAACCCACCACCGGCGGCCACCAGCAGCAGCCACCACACCCAGCCACCAGCAGCAGCCACCGCACCCAGCCACCAGCGGCAGCAGCCACCACACCGCACCCAGCTACCGGCGAGCAGCAGCCACCGCACCGCACCCGACGTCTAAACAAAACCGGGTGGACGGTTCTTTATAAACCCGGTCCCCACCCCACCACAACAACCCGCACACACCAACACCCCACAAAAGACCAACCACCCAACCCCACCCACACCACCCACCACCCCACCCCCACCCCACCACCCCCAGCCACACCCGGGAGCGGCACCCGCACCCGCACCCGCCACCACCCACCCCCCCCCCCGGCAGCGACACCACGAGAGGACGACCCATCCCGCCGCACACAGGCCCCGCCACTGCCGACGCCCGCCTGAACGTACATACCGGACTGCCCGCCCCCGCCGTCAGAACAGTCCCCCAAGACACCGGCCGCCACCGCCCCCAGGGCGGCAGCCACGGCCCGCCACATCACCACAACAGACACTGCCAACCCGGCACCACCAACGCAGCCCCTGACCAATCCGACGTAGCTCAACCGATCCCCGAGCCCGCACCCGGAGCAGCGGACGACGTAGGCCAACCCCACACAAGCCAAACGCATGAACCCGAACCACACCCCCCAGCCACAGCGCCCCACACGACAGTCCCCGAGAGCGCGATGGTTGCCGCCGGTCAAGACCTGACAGGCGTATCCACCCCAGTAGTCCGACCAGCCGCGATCAACCCGTTGCACAGCACCTTCCTTCTCTGCACCTCACCCTTTCGATGGGGTCGCTGCTCTGGTTGAAGTGCCGCCCGATCGTTGGTTGTGTCCGGTCTGAGTGGAGTCGGGGCAGTGTCGGCACCGCCTGTCGGATCCCGCCGGGTGTCTGGTGCCCCGAGGGCACAGCCACGGCTCAGTTGATTCGAACACCCATAGGATCAACGGATCGGCAAACGACGTGCATGCAGGTTCGAGGAGGCGGTCGCTGGTGGTTCTACAGGTGCGAGGCATTGTGCTGCCGGAACGGGAAGAGCGGTCCTTCTGGATCGATGGAGACCGGTTACGGACCGAGCCGGTCCCGGACGCGGATGTCGTCGTCGAGGGGGGTTGGCTGCTGCCCGGCCTGGTCGACGTGCACACGCATCCGGGCACCGAGAACCTCGATGCCCGGTTCAGCGACGAGATGCTCCGCCAGCACCTGACCGATCACCGCGATGCCGGCGTGCTGCTGGTCCGGACGCCCGGGTCTGCTGCACGCATTCCGGATTGGGTGGACGTGGATCCGCAGATGCCGCGGGTCCACTCAGCCGGACGCTGGCTGGCCACTCCCGGCCGCTTCTTTCCCGGTTTCGGCCGTGACGTGAGTGAAGAGGATCTGGTGCATGCGGCTGTCGAGGAGGCCAAGGCGTCTTCAGGCTGGTGCAAAGTTATCGCCGACTGGAGGCACGACGAGCCGGCACTGCCACAGAACATCCTCACTGCGGTCGTGCAAGCCGTGCATGCGATCGGCGGCCGAGTAGCCGCCCACTGCCAGACCGCTGACGGCAGTCTCAATGCCGTTCAAGCAGGCGTCGACAGCCTGGAGCACGGCATGCACCTGGACCCCGGCCTGATCGATCAGATGGCCTCCCAAGGCACCGCGTTCGTCCCGACGCTCAGCGCCTTCGGCGCTGGAGCCGACCAACAACGTGCTAAGGAACCGAGCGCCCGTCGCGACTGGTGGCTGGCCGGTTGGGAAGGCATGCTGCCCAACGTCCGGGCCGCGCACGAAGCAGGCGTCACCGTCTTCGCGGGCACCGACAGTTTCCCGTGCGGCACTGTCACGTCAGAGGTCGAATGGCTGGTCCGCGCCGGACTATCGGCCGAAGCGGCTCTGGGCGCGGCGTCCTGGTCGGCCAGGTCCTGGCTCGGTCTGCCAGGGCTGGTCGATGGAGGCCCCGCTGACCTCGTCGCCTATGACACGGACCCGACTCTCGACAGCTCGGTTCTGGCCCACCCGAGCCGCATCATCCTGCGTGGCCGAGTCATCGCCTGATACTCGACAGGTTCTGTGGCGGGTGACGCTCTTTCATTGCTCGACATTGAACAGCGGGATGGACAGTGATGGCGGAGCAAGGACCGTGCGAAGGCGGTTGAGGTTGGCTCGCCACTGCTTCCAGTCTTCCGGGTCGACCCAGTTCGAGGCTGGCCCGGCCTCATCGCTGATGATGCGAGCGAGGGCCTTGTCCGCGAGCGTCCTAAGATCATCGGGGAAGGCGGGCATGGTTTCTTCAGGGCAGCCGTAAGGTGTGTCGACTGGGGCGCCACCAGGGCATTGCGCCGCAATCAGTGCGGCTGCGGCCACCGCTTCTTCTCCTTCGGTGAGCCAGCCGGTGGCGTCAACGGTGCGCGTGAGGACGCCACGGATCAGTGCCTCACGTTCCTCGGGCTTGGCGTCGTCGAGAGTGTCGGTGAAGTCCGCAGCCGTGTCGTTGTCGAAGGGGCCAGTGTCCCAGGTTCCTTCAGCCGGAGCACGACCTCTTCCACGGCCCTGAACTGTCGGCCTAACTGCCTTGTCCACGGGCCATTTTCGGGCGACTTCGCGTACGGCTCAAGGCGTCCTGCTGTCACTCAGAGTGGCCGCGTCACAGAAGCTGCGCCAGAACCCGAGAACGGACAGCAATGTTCACAACTTCGGGAGGCATCACAGCACACCGGGAGCTCGAACACCCAGTGAGCCGATTGCCGTCGTCAGTCACGGCGGCCGGCACGTGCCGCGCTGCGTTGATGCTCGACGACGGTGGGAGGTGGCATTCCCCCGGCGGACGAGAAAACATGTTGGCCGGCCGGCGCCGGGCTGCGACGATGCAGCTGTTTCCCATGCGGAGG
>NZ_JBHWVI010000043.1:0-50636 GCF_042737005.1 Streptomyces sp. NPDC060027 | reverse complement strand
GGCTCGAGGGCACGGTCCACGTCAACCTCGCGCTGATCCTCAAGTTCATGCGCAACCACCTGCTCGAACCGATCGGCCACCCCGCCGTGCCGACCCGTCTCGACGCCGCCGACGACGCCTTCCTCTTCCGGCAGGGACCGGCTCGCGGCCTGGGTTCCGTCCGCTTCCACGACTGGCGCCCCGCCTACGACGCGTATGCCGAGGTCCCGAACGTCGCCCGCTTCCGGGAACAGGCCGACGCCCTGTGCGAGTTCGTCACCACCGTCGCCCCCGACGAGGAGCAGAGCCGCGACCTCGACTTCCTCCTTTCCGTGGGGCAGTTGTTCGCGCTGGTGGTGCACGGCCAGCTGATCCTGGAGCAGGCGCGTCTGACGGACCTGGACGAGTCCGTGCTCGACGAGCTGTTCTCCGTGCTCGTCCGTGACTTCTCCGGACACTGCGTCGAGCTGCACGGCAAGGACTCCGCCACCGAGCGGCAGCAGCGCTGGGCACTTGGCGCGGTCCGGCGTCCTGTCGTGGACGAGGAGCGTTCGGCACAGGTCTGGAGTCGTGTCGAGGCATTGTCCGGGGCGTACGAGATGTCGCTGTAGGCGGCACAGCCACGAGGTCGTGCGCAGCAGTCGCCCACGCGGTGTCGGCCGTTGCGCATGACCGTTCCCGGCCCCGTTGCCACGTCCCGTAGCCTCGTGCGGGAGACGTCGGATTCGTGTGCGTGCACATTGAGGAGGCGATGGTGCTCGGGAAGGGCACACGGTTGCTCGCCGGCGCCGTGATCGCGGCCTGCATGGTGCTCCTGGGCCCCAGCGCACCGAGCGGTGCCCTGTTCGCCCGGCCGCTGCCCGCCGGCGCCGCAGGGGATGTCGTACCGAACCGGGTCATGACGTGGAACATCTGCAACCCCTGCGCGGCGAACAACGTTGACCGGGCAGCGGAGATCGCCACGTATGCGCCCCAGGTCATCGGCCTGCAAGAAGCGTGCGTGCGCGACGTCGAGAGGATCCGGGACGACCTGGAGAGCTTCTACGGGCTGGTGTACCACGTCGAGTACGGGACGGTTCTTCGGAATTGGGGCCGCTGCGGTGGAGCGCCGTGGAGTCCGGGAGCCTTCGGACAGGCGGTCCTCTCGGCGGCACCGATGACAGACCGCGTCATCGTGGAATACCCCGACGGAGGATCCGAAGACCGCGGCTACATGGCGGTCACCACCACGGTGGGCGGCCGGCCGGTCCGGGTCTTCAACACACACCTGGCCCAACGACGTCAAGAAGCGGTCCGAGCAAGCCAGATCGGTGTGCTCGCCGCAGCGGTCGCCCGGCATGACCGTGCGATCGTTCTCGGCGACTTCAACGCCGTGCCGGATGCTCCCGAACTCGCCCGGATCTGGTCACTGGCCGCGGATACAGATCCCCGGTGTCATCCCTCGCCCGTCGGCACCTGCGCGCCGACCACCGACTGGCACAGCAAGTTCGACTACATCTTCCTGCGAGGCATCGTCCCGCTCGAGCACCGTGTCCATCCGACCCCGTACTCGGACCACCACCAGCTGTACACCGATCTGGACCCGACTTGAGTGGCATCGCGGCCGACTCCGTCGGCTCCCTTCGGCCACTGAACCTGCTGTCCCGGTCGGGAAAACCGCGCGGAACACCAGGACACGAGCGCGGACCAACGGCCCTTCAAGCTCAGCGTGTTGCCATCTCGGCCACGGTCTCGCGCACGATCCGCACCGCGCGTTCCGTGTCGGCGCGTGTCACGTCCAGGTGGAACACGAAGCGCAATTGACCCGTGTATCCCCCACACAGCAGGCCACGCCGTGCCAGTCGGTCGCGGAGATCGTCGGTCTCGAGGCCGGGAGCGCACTGTGCGAAGACCATGTTGGTCCCGCTGGGCTCCATGGTGAGACCCTCGACGTCCTTCAGTCCCTCGGCGAACAGCTCGGCGTGCGCATGGTCGTCCGCGAGCCGCGTGACCTGGTGGTCGAGCGCGTGGAGTGCCGCGGCGGCCAGCACGCCGGCCTGTCGCATCCCGCCGCCCAGGACCTTGCGCCAGCGCCGTGCACCGGCCACGAACTCTCGTGATCCCACGAGCGCGGAGCCGACCGGCGCGCCCAGGCCCTTGCTGAAGCAGACGGAGACGCTGTCGAATTGTCCGGCGATCAGCCGTGCCTGCTCGTACGGGTCGTCCCCACCGGCAACTGCCGCGTTGAACAGCCTTGCCCCGTCGAGGTGCGTGGCGAGTCCGTGGTCGCGGGCGATCTGGGTGGCGGTCTTCAGGTAGTCCGTCGACACGACCCGGCCACCGATGGTGTTCTCCAGGCAGAGCAACCGTGTGCGCGCGAAGTGCGGGTCGTCCGGTTTGACGGCCGCTGCGATGTCCAGCGGGTCCAGCGTCCCGTCCGCCCGATGCGGCAGCGGCTGGGGCTGGATGCCTCCGAGCACGGCGGCACCTCCACCCTCCCACCGGTACATGTGGGCCATCTGACCGGCGATGTACTCGTCCCCGCGGCCGCAGTGGGTCAGCAGGGCACACAGATTGCTCTGTGTCCCCGAGGAGACGAACAGCGCGGCCTCGAATCCGAGCAGCCCGGCGATCCGCTCCTGGAGCGCGTTGACGGTGGGATCATCACCGAAGACGTCGTCCCCCACCTCGGCCTCGGCCATGGCCCGGCGCATCGCCTCACCGGGCCGGGTGACGGTGTCGCTGCGCAGATCGATGAGGTGGCCGGGTGCCCCCTGGGCGGCATCGGTCACGCTCTCGGCAGGGGAGACTTCGACGGCGTCGGCGGGACGGGCGGCATCAGTGGTCGGCACACGCACACTCTGCCACGTCAGGCGCGGCCTCGACCGCCGGGGTGGCCGAGGCCACTCCGACGATCCGAAGGGCGCGGCCCAGTCGCGGATCTCGACCCAGAAGGCGTCCGTCCCCTGTGGCGAGTGCGGCGCATTGAAGCGGGAAGCCCCCGGAAGGGGCAGCCGACCCAGGCTGGAATCCCCGGACTTCAGGCCAGGGGCACGTCACGTCAAGAGGTCAACTGCTCACGTGCGTTGCGACCAGAGTCGGTCGGCTCGACGCCACGTTGGGGCCGGCTGATCTCGGCCCACACCGCGTCGAGGGAGAGGCCGAGGACATCGGCGATCGCCGCGACGGTCGGGAAGGCAGGGGTGGCCACCCGCCCCGACTCTATTTTCCGGAGGGTCTCCGGTGAGACGCGTGCGTCGAGCGCGGTGGCGAGCATCGAGCGCTCTCCCCTGGCTCGACGCAGGAGGGCGCCGAGGCGCTGTCCGCGTTCGACCTCTGCGGGAGTGAGCGGCAACCTGACCATGGCTCCGATTCTAGTACCGGTATAGTTTGGCCGGTATAGTAATTGGTTGCGCGAGAAGGGCGCCGCATTGATCGAGATCCTGAACCCCACCCGACTGGCCCGAGCAAAAGAGACAGGCGCCCTGGTCGCTGACATCCTGCAGACGCTGAAGAGCCGTAGCACGATCGGCACGAACCTCCTGGACGTCGACCGCTGGGCCAAGGCCATGATCGTCGAGGCTGGAGCGCAGTCCTGCTATGTCGACTACGAGCCGTCCTTCGGACGCGGCCCGTTCGGCCACTACATCTGCACGGGCGTCAACGACGCCGTGCTCCACGGACTGCCGTACCACTACACTCTTGCCGACGGCGATCTGCTGACGCTCGACCTCGCCGTCTCCAAAGGCGGAGTCGCTGCGGACGCCGCCATCAGCTTCCTCGTGGGCGACACCAAGCCCCCGGAGAGCGTCGCGATGATCCGTGCGACCGAACGCGCGCTGGACGCCGGGATCGCCGCTGCCGGGCCCGGGGCTCGCATCGGCGACCTCGCTCATGCCATCGGCACGGTCCTCAGCGAGGCGGGGTACCCGATCAACACCGAGTTCGGAGGTCATGGCATCGGATCAACGATGCACCAGGACCCGCACGTTCCGAACACCGGACGGCCCGGCCGTGGATACAAGCTGCGCCCTGGGCTGCTGCTGGCACTGGAGCCGTGGGTCATGGCGGACACCGCCGAACTCGTCACCGATGCCGACGGGTGGACGCTCCGAAGCGCGACGGGTTGCCGGACAGCACATAGCGAGCACACGATCGCCATCACCGACGACGGAGCCGAGATCCTCACCCTGCCGAAGCAGACGCAGCCGTGAGGCCGGAGCCCCCGTGCTCCCCCTCTCCAGGCACCGCATCGCGATTCGCTGGTGAGATCAACGGCTGCCCATGCCTCACATCAACGCTGCCTCGACTCCCCGACACCGGTGGGTCAGCCTGCAAAGGCGGCTGAACCTAGGCCGTACCGCCCCATTGCGGGGTCGGCCTGGCCGGGTCCGTGGCGGTGATGGGTTTGCCGTCGGCCCAGTTCCTGTAGGTGATGCCGAAGGTGTCGACGGGCTTCTCACCCGCGTACCCGTCCGTGCGGGTGACGGGGATGCTCAGTGTCAACGATGTCGGCAGGTGGCGGGAGTTGGTGGTCAGGGTGAAGGTTGCCGTTCCGGACGGGGAGGTCTTGAGGTACGGGCGATAGAAGGCGCCCACCGTCGGATCGGCCGCCAGCTCGCTCAAGGCGGCGGTACCGCGGAGAGTTGGTCCACTGTCCTTGCCCTTGCCCTTCACCTTCTCCTTCTTCTCCGTGAACGCCGACGCCTTCTCGATGAGCGCTGAGAGATGTGCGGGTTGTGCGAGCCACTGAGCTTCCAGGGCGTTGCGGACGGAGAGGTCGGCGACCGTGTCGGTGACGGGGACGACTTTGGTGGCTCCGTAGGCTCCGGCGCCCTTGGTGGTCGGTGTGTTGTCCGGAGTGACGTACGCGCTCCCGCCGACCAGCACGATGTCCGGCGGAGTCCAGTTGTGGCCCTCGCCGTAGTCGTACAGCACATGTGTCGCGGCTCTGACGGGCTTTCGGGTCATGTCGAGCCGGCCCTGTCCGACGAAGAAGTTCGGGTCGCCCGGGGGCCTGGCGTTGATGTCGAAGGCGACCAGTCTCTGCTTGAGCATCGCGGAGGTGATGGCGGATGCCGCTGCGGCCCGCTGGTCCGGAGCGGCATTCGGCGCCGCGCCCGCGTTCAGAGCGCGGAGGGCGAGCAGGGCGAGGGCGGTCGTCACGGCGACGGCCGCTCCGGTCCGGACAGCCCGGCGCCGGATCGTCCTGCCCTTGCCCGGCGGTCGGCCGTCCGGAGGTCCGGGGGGCCAGGGCGGCGGTTGAGCTGAATGGCTGGGTACGCCGGTGGAGTTGGAGACTTCTTGGAGGGCCGACTCGACCCGCTCGCGGAAGGCGGCGGCCAGGATGACCGGAATGGCGACCGGGGCGGCTTGCCAGATGAGCCGTTGCTCAGTGGTGCGGCACGCGGAGCAGTTGCCGCAGGTCCGGCAGGTGCTGTAATGCTCGACCACGCGTTCGGCCAGGGCCGCGGTGTAGCCGGGGCCGTTCTGCCGCTCGTGCTCCGCCAGCAGCTCACCGAGCACCGCACACCGGGTCGCGCCGTCCCGGACCAGCAGCAGGACGTGGAACCGCTTGGCCACGAGCTTGTCGAGCTTGGTGCACGCCTTGCTGACGGCGTTGGGGTCCTCGCCCTTGCGGGCCGCGATCTCTCGCCCTGTCAGCCCTCCCAGGTTCCGCAGTCGATAGAGGTCCCGCTGATCGTCGTCGAGGCTCTCGAACACCGTTCCCAGGAGCCGGTGAACCCGTTCGAGGCGGATGAGGTCGTGGCCCGCCTCGACGACGCGTTCGCGTTCTTTCAGCTCTTCGACCGATCCGTCGGCCATGCCCGGGCGCTCCTTGCGGCCTCGCGACCAGTACTTCAGCACCCTGCGCCGGGCGACCTCGACCAGCCAGGCCGCGAGTTGGTACGGCGGTCCCAGCGATACGTACTGGTCGAAGTAGCGGAAGGCGTCGACGAACGTGTCCTGCACGATGTCCGGCGCGTCGTCGGCGTCCACCCGGCCGGCGACGAATCGCAGGACGACGGGGCGGTGGCGCTCCGCGATCACGGCATAGACGTCGGCCCGGGCGGCAGGGTGTGGGTACCGCGCCAGTAGGCGCAGCAGTTCCTCGTCCGTCTCGTCGGCCAGTGTGCGACGAGAAGCCCGCTCATTCATCCAGCGCCTCCGTGAGCTGCGGAAACGGCAATCGGAGAAAGCCTGTTGAAGAAACTTGCTCGGAACGCGGGAAAAATCCGCCGGACCCGGCCTGACCCTCCGTACGGCCCCGAGCCCGAGGAGGCACCCATGTTCCGTACAGGAGGGCGTTCCACGCCCGGTCGTCCCGTCGTCGCCGGTGGGTGGTCCTGATGAGTGTCTTCTCCCGGGCGCTGGCGGTTTCTGCGGGAGCGCCGCTCGCGGTTCTGAGTGTCTGGCACGGCTGGCGGGGGCTCGCGCTCGCCGCCCTGGTCACGCTGGTCGCAGGTCTCGGCCGGGAGGTCGTGGGAGCCGTGTCCCGCTGGGTGCTCGCACCCGCACAGCGCCAGCAGCGCTGGCTGCTCAAGCACGGCCACGTCGCCGGGCAGTTGACCGCGCGACAGCTGGTCGAACTGACGCAGGCGACGCACGCGGCGGAGCTGTCCGCGCGTCCCGAAACAACGTCCCCACCCGCGACTCCCCCCTCCGCACCGCGCACGGACACCACAGGCCCGTGACAGAGGTGCCCCCCAGTCCCCATACGCCCCTCCCCCGCCCAAGCACCCACGCGGCGTCCCATGCTAGAGAGGACCACCTCATATCAGGGCTACTTCGACGAAACGCCCCACGGGGAGGCCGGACACCGTCCGGCCGCCCGCGGGGTGGCGTCTCACGGCGTGCCGACTGGTCCGTGGCCATGCCCGCCGCCACCCCCGAGGGCCGACAGCCAGCCCGGGTCGAGCCGCATCAGAACGCGGGGGGTGGGGGGCAGTCAGCACCGTAGTGGTGTCGGCGGCGTGGCCGAACGGGCAGCGACCGGAAAGCCCGCGGTGAGGAAGTCGACCGAGGCCGAGACGAAGGCCACCGCGTCGGCGCCGTCCTGCGCGGGCGGGGCCGTCCGGTGGACCTCGGTGCACCGGGAGTGGCGACTCACCGAGGTCTCGCCGGTCGTGAACGTCCGCAAGAGCGACGGTCGGGTCACGTTTCACCCGGGGCTCGTACGCAACATAGTGCCCCAGGTCAGCACGAGCGACGACCGCGTAGCAGCGCACCAGGTCCTCGCCGCGCTCGCCAAGCGCCTCAAGTGGTGGGACGTCGACCAACTGGCCGCTCCGGGGAAGGAGTCCGCCGATCGTCGGCGCTACCCCGCCAAGGTCGACTCCCTCGGGCACGCGGGGCGTCTCGTCGAGGCCGAGGAAGTCCAGACCGTCGACGCGAGCTTCACCGTGACCTGCCCCGGCCGTGACGTCTACGGCAGCGTGACCACCTGGTTCGGCGATGTGAGTGCATCCCTGGCCTGCGGCGTGAACCCCCACACCAAGGAGTCCTGGGTCCAGGAGGCCTACCGGCTGACGTGCGGTCCGCTCGGCCGCTGAGGAGCAGACCGGGCGGCTTCGGCTTCCCTCCGGGCACGCCGAGATCCTGCCCGACGGGTGTGACGCTACGCCGCACGGCACCGCGCGAACCGGCCGGCGGAACCAAGACCAGGGCCGCTGATCACCTTGGGTCCAGATCATCGCCTGGAGTCGACTGCGGCCCGCGGAGTAAGTGCGTGAGCGTGCGGTCAGTGGAGCAGGGTGAGGAGCACTTCGTCGACTTCCTCGCCTCGTGCGTTCGCGAAACCCCGTGCGCTGCCGGAGACTTCGAACCCACACTTCTTCAGGACCTGGATCGAAGCGACGTTGTCCGCGACCGCGCGGGCGTGCAACGGACGCTCCGTCGCGACGCCGATGAGCTTCCGCAGCGCGGCGGTGGCTGCTCCTCGCCCCCAGTACTGCCGCCCGATCCAGTACGTGACCTCGCGTTCCTCGGGCGGTCCGAACACGCCGGCATGCCCGACGACCTCGTCGCCGTCGCCAAGGACGGTGCGCGTGATGACCGTCGAGTCTTGGCGGATCCGTGCCCAGTGTGCCTGGAACAGCGCGTTGTCCGATGGGTCCTTGGCCGTGAACGCCGCCATCCGGACCGCCTCGGCATCGGTCGTATGGGCGAAGAAAGTGGGCAGATCGGTGTCTCTCACTTCTCGCAGCGTTACCTCCACAAAGCCCTCCCCGGCTGGTGATCGTGGGCGGTCAGCAGTGTGACTCGCCCGTAGTGCCTGCGCTGTCAGCACCACCGCACCGTCTGCTTCACGATCATAGGATTCACTACAACTCCTCTCCGCACCAGGCCGGCCGCGCTCGTGCTCACTGGGTGTTGGGAGGCCACCGAGGACGCGCCCTGGTTTCCGTGCGCCGGTAGGCACGTCCGCGGCGCGATCACTCGGACCTGCCAAGGGCGCCGCGTTCCCAAGATCTAGGCTCTGTGCATGACCGACGAAGAAGTGATGGCGCGCGTCGTCGCGATCCTCACCAAGACACGTGAGTACGTGGGGGAAGACGCCCCGGAACCGGACAGCGAAGGCGATGTCCTCCTCAACGAGTTGGTGAAGGACATCTTCCCGAGGAGCGTGGACATCGACGACGATGCCACCCCGCAAGAGGTCGCCAACGCCATCGCCAAGGCGATGAGCGGCCCGATCTTCGCAGCTTTCGGGGCGTTCGCCGCGGCCTTCCATCAACTCGCGGCGGAACACGATCGCGATGATCCCGAGGTCTCCTCCGCCCAGGTGCTTCGCGACCTCGCTCTACGCGCCAGCAGCGAGTGACAGGTGATCTGCAGCCCCGTCCGCAGGGAGCCTCCGGCTTCCGGCCTCCGGCTCGGAGTCTGGGGCACCTCGGTGCGCACCTCCGGCAACAACGCCGCGCGGCACCGGGGCAAGCCGTCCTCGGTCCTCGCCGGAATGCAGCACGGACGCTGCGCGGCTTCGTCCCGCACTACGTGTGGGTGGAGGCCCCCGGGTCCCGGCCACCGCTCGGATCTCCGTGCTGCCTCAGCCTGCGTGAAGGATCCGAAAGCGTTCCGGTTCCGTCGGATCTCGATCCACGACCTGGACCGGCGCCCAAGCCCACTGCCAAACGCCGATGCCCGGCGCGCGGGAGAACTCGATCAACCCGCGGGTGCCCTCGACCGCGACGCGCGACCAGGATTCGGCACTGCGCGCCCGGTCCGTGCCGTGAGATCGCAGCACTTCGGCGAGGACCGTGATCGTGTCGTAGCCCTCGAAGGCGACGAAGGAGGGCGCTTCGGCCAGGCGCTCGCGGAGGACCGTCTCGACTCGTACCCCGAGCGGGCTGAGGCGTTCGGGCAGGTAGCGCAGGAACGGGATCGCGGCGCCGTCGTCACCCAGCAGCGTCGCCCATTCGGCGAACTCCGGTTGCCCGGCGGGAGCACCGATCAGGATCTCGGCGAGGCGCTCGTCGCGGCGGACTGACGTGACGATCGACACCGCCGGCTCCGGGTGGCCGACCAGAAGCAGGAGGGCTGTCGCGCCCTTGTCGACGAGTTCGTCGCATACGGCCGTGGGGGCCAGTGCGCGCACATCGAGTTCGATGACGGTGCCGCCGTGTGGAGCGAGGTAGTCCCGCAGGATGCGGGTCCCCGATGCCCAGTAGACACTCGGCTGGGTTGCTACGGCGATTCGGCTGTGGCCCGCGCCGAGGAGGAAGTCTGCGTAGATCTGCCAGCCGTGGGACTGCGCCGGGGCGAGGCGCGCGACCCAATCCGTCGGTTGCTCCGTGAGTGCGTCGAGAACCGCCGAGGAACAGAGGTAGGGCAGGCCGAGGGTGTCGGCCCGGGCGGCAGCGGCGCGAGCGACGACGCTGTGATACTCGCCCGCCAAGGCAGCCACCCCCAGGCGAGCCAATTCGTCCACGGCCGTCGCGGCCTTCCGTGGATCAGCAGCGGTGTCGCGGACCACCAGCTCGAGCGGTCTTCCGACGATCCCCCCGGCGTCATTGACGTCGCGAACGGCCGACTCGAGTCCAGCGAGCAGGTGTTCGCCCGCCTCGACCCACCCAGGCCGAGTCAGCGGAACGAGAGCGCCGATCCGGACGGATGACCGGACCGATGACCGGACGGATGTTCCGTCAGTTCGCTCCGCTCCAGGTGGCGATGGTGGCGCGTTCATGCGTGGCGTCTCCCGTGTGACGAAGCGGTTGCAGCCTGCCCGGTCAGCAGAGTGGCGAGGCCCGGTGGTACGTGCTCATCTCATCCCGCCCTGGCGGGCGCACCCGGGTGGCCGTGCCGGACATTGGATCCATCACCATCGCCAACAGGCAACCCGTTATGTGTTCGCTGAGCAGTCCTTCAAAAGATCACCCGACTCACTGACGACCACCAGCGCTCGCCGAAGCCGTAGGCACCACGCATCAAACATGCAGCACAGCTTAACAATCCGTGCAAACTTTGTTGCTTGTCTTATGGAAGTGGCCAAGGCACTGTTCAAAGCCGGACACCCGCCAGAAGGCGAACCGTGCTCATCGGCCGGCGAGGAACCCCCTCCCCTTCGGCCCGACCTGCGCCCACCACCCCGTAGGCCCTGCCGACAAAGCCGCCGAGTCACAGCGACGCCTCACATCAACCACAGGACCAACAGGCCATGCAACCCGACTCCCCCTGGCGGAACTCCGACTTCCGCACCCTGTTCACCGCGACCGCTTTCGGCCAGCTCGGCACCAACATCGGTTACGTCGCCGTTCCGCTCATAGCCGTGTCCGCTCTCGACGCGAGTCCCGGCCAGGTCGGGGCACTTGCCACACTGAGCACGGCCGCCTTCCTCCTCATCGGCCTGCCCGCCGGGGCATGGCTGGACCGGATGCGTCAGCGGAGGGTGCTGATCGCCGCCGACCTGGCGCGAGCCGGCCTGTACGCCACCATCCCGCTGGCGTGGTGGCTGGACGCACTCACACTCTGGCAGTTGTACGCGGTCGTCCTGCTGCACGGCGGCGCGACCGTGTTCGCCGACGTCGGCGCACAGAGCGTGCTGCCCCAACTGGTCGGCCGCGCCGACCTCGTCCGGGCGAATGCCGCCGTGAATACCCTCATCGCCGCCGGAACCGTGGTCGGTCGCGGCGCGGGCGGAGGGCTCGTCCAGCTGCTGACGGCTCCCGCTGCCGTGGTATCCGCAGCCATGGGGCATCTGCTCTCCGCCCTCCGACTCACCGCCATCCGTCGCACACCGCCCCCGCCCCCGCCCCGGCAGGCCACCCGGCTGGGACCGCAGGTCACCGAGGGCCTGCGGCACGTCTTCGGCAACAGGGAGCTACGGGCCCTCGCACTCGCCTCCGCCTGTTCCAACCTCGGCTCCCAGATCTTCAACACCATGCTCCCCGTGCTGTTCGTCCGTGAACTCGGCCTCCCGGAAGGCGTACTGGGCCTGTTCTGGGCAGCAGGCGGCGTCGGCCTCCTCCTGGGCGCCCGCTGCGCCGGCATCATCGCCCGCCGCCTCGGCCACGGCCGTGCCCTCCACCTGGTCGGCCTGTACATGGCACCCGCAGGGATGCTCGTACCGTTCGTCGACCGTGGCCCCTGGCTCTGGGTGGCGGGAACCGGCTGGCTGCTGACCATGTTCAAAACAGGCGTGAACAACGTGCTCGGCGTGAGTCTGCGCCAACGCATGACCTCCACCGCCCTGCTCGGCCGCATGAACGCCACCTTCCGTTTCCTGCTCACCGGCGCGCTCGCCGTCGGCGCCGCCGCGGCCGGAGTCATCGGCGCACTGGCGGGCGTGCACACCACGCTCTGGGCGGGCGGCGTCTTCCTCACGATGTCCTTCCTGCCCATCCTTCTCTCACCGGTCCGTACCAGGCGCGAACTGCCGCAGCAGAAGGAAGAGGAGCGGGCCGACAGGCGCCCGGCAGCGGGGGCTGAGTCCGGGGCGGTCTCTGAATGACGTCAGGTGGGTGGCGAGATGCACCGGACATGGGACTCGATCTGCAGATGCACAACGCCCGTCCGTTCCGGCCCAGTCGGCGCTCACCTCGGGGCAGTCGGTTCAGCTCGCCCGCGGCGGAGAGGACGCCAAGGACTCGGTCACCCGCGCCCTCGACGGTCCTGCTCCGTGCGGGTCGATCGGACGACTGAGAGAGCCGAGCAGGCAGCGGAGCCGGGTCGACCTGTGGTGACGCTCGGCGTTTCGTGTACGTCGTTGAACGCCTGTTCCCGGATCATTCCAGCTCTTCCCACGTCCAGGGGACCGCAGCACTCCCATCGGGTTCACGCCCGTATCTGAACTGTTCCTGGTGACCGCCGATCATGATGAACGCACCGAATAGCCCTGCAGCTGGAAGTCGTTGGGCCAGGACCTCCGCCTGCTTCTGCGCGCCGACCTTCCGCAGCACCTTCAGGAGTTGGGTCGCGGCGGGCGGGTTGTCGAGGGAGGCGTGGGCGGCGGCCTGTTCGGCCAAGGCCTCCGCCTGCTCCTTCGCCCCGACCTTCCGCAGCACCCTCAGCAAGTGGGCCACGGCGTCCGGGATGTCGAGATGGACGTGGGCGCCAGGGTCGCGGGCCAGCAGTGCAGCCGCCTGCTCCTTCGTCCCGACCCTCCGCAGCACCCTCAGCAAGTGGGCCACGACGGACGGGTTGTCGAGGTGGACATGGGCGGCGGGATCGCCTGCCAAGAGTGCGGGCGCCTGCTCTTCCGCCCCGACCTGAGCCGCGGTGTACGGGGCACCCTGCTGCTCGCCCTGTCCACTGCCCTCAACATCGCGATCACGGCGGGCCTGTTGGCTCGCCGATCCGGCGCCGGCATCCCCCAGGCGGTACTCACCGGCGCGGGCGCCGCAGCCACCAGCCTGGGCGTCTACTTCGCCGCGGTCGCCGCGTACACGTGACCGTCGATTCTGTCCGCATCCGCCTGCGACTAGGAAGGACGACCAGCGCGGGCTCACATGAGGGAACCCAGGCGCATGACAGCAAGCTGCTGTCGGTGCGCATCATGGTCAGGGCCAGGCCGGTGATGGGGTCCCAGATCCGCACGGTCCCGTCGTCGCCGGCGGTGGCGAGCCAGGGTGGTTTGCCATGCAACCAGTCAGCGCGGAATGACCCAGCCCGGCACCCACGTCCCGGCGGTGTCGTGGCCGGCCGCTGCGGCGGCGAGGTGGGCGCGGAGGGCGGCCAGCGCCGGGTGGGGGTTGTCTCGGTGCCAGAGGAGCGAGTGCGGGTAGACGGGCGTCGGGTCGGTCACCGGGATGCGGCGCAGATCGTGGCCGGCGGGCCAGACGAGGCGGGTCTGCCCGCCCATGAAGGTGGCCAGGGCCGGGGTGTCGGCGACGGTGTCGAGGAGCGCGTCGGAGCCGAAGTTGGGGCCGGTCGCCTCGATGGTGAGGCCGAACTCGGCGACGAGGTCGTCGTAGTAGACGGCCCATTCGGTGCCGGGGACGATGCCGGGCATCCAGATCCGGTGCCCGGCGAGCTGAGCGAGGGGCACCGACCGGGCGCCCGCCAGCGCGTGCCCGGGGCCGGTGAGGAGCTGGAGCGGCTCGTCGAGCACCCGGACGGACTCGACGTCCTCCGGAAGGGGCCGGCCGGGTACGGCGACAGCGCGGAAGGACGCGTCGATCTCACCGGACCGGATGGCGGCGACAGCCGTCTCGATGTCGAACAGCCACACCACGTCGAGCTCGATCTCGGGGTGCGCCCGGTGGAACCCGCGCATGAGACCCGACGCCGCGCCGCGCGAGGCGATCACGTCGACGCGCAGCGGACGACGGCCGGTGCGCACGGACGTGACCGCTCGCTCGGCGACGCGCAGCAGCTCGCGCGCGTGGGGCAGGAACGCCTGCCCGTCGATGGTGAGCTCGGCACCGCGCGGGGTGCGGGTGAACAACCGCACGCCGAGGGTGCGCTCCAGCGCGGCGATGCGCTTGGAGACGGCCTGCTGGGTGACCGCCAGCTCGGCGGCGGCCTCCTGGAACTGCCCCGCGTCGGCGGCGGCGACGAAGGTCCGGACGGTATCGAGGTCCATGTCGACACTCTAGGCGGCACAACCGTTGGTTGTGGCCTGGCGGCCTCGTGGTTGTTTGACCCCTGCGTACGGTGCTCGCTTTGATGCTTCCGATCGCGGATCGGTTGTGCAGGTGAGTGGCGAGGGGCGTCGGCATGAGGAGCGGGGACCGGCTGGGGCATCTGCTCGGACATCGGCTGGGGCGGCGGTTCGGGTGGCTCTGGGGAGCGTACGGGACCAGCGCGCTCGGCACCTGGCTCGCGTTCGGCGCGTTCCCGCTGATCGCCGTCCAGGTCCTGCACGCCGGACCGGCCGAGGTCGCCGCGCTCTCCTCCGTGGGGGCCGCGGTGGGCGCTGCCGCGGCGGTGCCGCTCGGCCCCTGGGTGGAGTTCCGCCGCAAGCGACCGGTCCTGATCGCCATGGATCTGGTGCGCTGCGCCGCGCTGCTGACGATCCCCGCCGCGTTCGCACTCGGCGTGCTCACCTTCCTGCAGCTCCTGCTGGTGTCGGTCGTCGTCGCGGCGGCCGACATCACCTTCCGCGCCGCCTCCGGCGCCTACCTGAAGACGCTGCTGGCGGCCGAGGACCTGCTCGTCGCCAACGCCCGGTTCGAGTCCACGGCCTGGACGACCACGATCATCGGACCACCCCTGGGCGGCGCGGCGATCGGGCTCCTCGGTCCGGTGGCGACGGTGGTGGCCGACGCGGTCAGCTATCTGCTCTCGGCCCTGGGCATTCGCGCGATGGGCGGGCACGAGCCGCTGCCCGAGCGCCGGAAGGCCGCGCGCATGCGGGCCGGTGACCTGCTCGACGGCTGGCGGTACATCCTCGCCGACGCGACGCTACGTCCGCTGTTCTTCAACACCGCCTTGTTCAACGGCCTGGTGATGGCCACCCAGCCACTACTGGCCGTCCTCATGCTCGGCCCACTCGGATTCGCCCCGTGGCAGTACGGCCTCGCCTTCGCCGCGCCCTCGATCGGCGGGCTGCTCGGCTCACGGCTGGCCCGGCCGCTCGTCACCCGCTTCGGGCAGCACCAGGTGCTGGTCGCAGCCGGCGCACTGCGCGCGCTCTGGCCCGTCGGACTGGCCTTCCTCGGGCCGGGCGCCGGCGGGCTGCTGCTGGTGATGGGCGTCGAGCTCGGGCTCATCTTCTGTTGCGGAGTCTTCAACCCCGCCTGCGCCACCTACCGCCTCCAGCGCACCGCGACCGACCGGGTCGCCCGCACCCTGTCCGCCTGGTCGGTGACGACCAAGGCCTCGACCGCGCTCCTGACGGCCGTCTGGGGCGTGCTGGGCGGCCTGCTCGGCCCGCGTACGGCCATCGGCCTGGCCGGCATGCTCCTGCTGGCGACCCCGCTGCTGCTCCCCCGCCGCGCGGCAGCGCCTCTCTCCGAGCCGGAGCCGGAGCCGACACCGAACCGTGCCTGACGGACGGCTTCGACCGTCCCTCATCACCACCACCGGGCTCACCTGCCGCGTCACGGAGCAGGTGAGCCCGACCCGGCCTCCAGGCACGGAGGATGTCAATGAGCGTTCGGGTGCCCCTCGAGGTGGGCTCGGAGTGAGTCGGCCATCCGGTCTGCCTGGGCAGCCGTCACCCGCTCCTGCTCCGGTCGCCGGAGCAGCTCGAAAATGCCCGGCCCACGATGCTCTGGCCGCAGATCCGCCCTGCGCGGCACGATGTGGAAGTGCAGATGCGCGAAGCCCTCGGCTTCGGCG
The DNA here is from genome assembly GCF_042737005.1 of Streptomyces sp. NPDC060027. Classification (NCBI taxonomy): domain Bacteria; kingdom Bacillati; phylum Actinomycetota; class Actinomycetes; order Kitasatosporales; family Streptomycetaceae; genus Streptomyces; species Streptomyces sp. NPDC060027. Next base: position 34,955 of record NZ_JBHWVI010000043.1, on the reverse strand, counting down.
AATTGGACGACGTAGGTCTTGTAGCAACCAGTCACGCTCCGGAGAGCCCGGGAGAGCTTGACCTGCCACACCCCTAGAGCAGACGCCTCAGCGTCGGTGAGGTCATGGATCGCCGTGACGTGGCGCCGGGGCAGCAGCACCAACCAGCCGGGAACCGCGGTGTCCAAGGCGTGGGCCACCCGCCAGTGGTGGTCGTGCACCACGCGCTCGCGGGGCGGAAGGTCGCCGAACCCTGCTTCCTGGCTGCAGGTGTAGCAGTCGAGAGTCGTCATGGACCGAGAGCGTAGAGCTGTGGTGCCGCCCGGTCCCGGAGTCCCACTGGGACTGACCGCTCCCCCGTGCCAGGCCCTCTACCGGCCACGTCCGACCGGGCCGACGCGTCGCGGCTCGGCCGGCCCTCATCCCGGACGCGACGGCATCGGGTGCGCGCGATCCGGGAAAGACAGGCACCGTCATCCGGTCGGCGCGACGGGCCGGACGAGACGCCCTGGCGCGGGGTGCGCAGCCCATCGATGAGCACGGCGACCACGCGTCGGTTGTACCCTGTCCCTTCGCCGGGGACAGGCAAACTCGGTGTACCGGCGCAGCCACTCTGCGAGCGCCTCTCCCGGCTCGTGGACGGCACCGAGTCGCGGTCCTCAAGGTCCGCTCACCGGCAATGAGCCTTCTGAGGGGGCTCCACGGTGCCCTGGACACCGCGTGCCGCCGCCTTCGGTATTCAACGGCCGGCGCGTACAACCTGAACGCCTGTCCGCGTGTCTTGCAGTTGTCAGTGTGCTGTCCCGTTGTCCCCGGAGGCTCGTCCGTGCGCCGTTCCCTTGCCATCGCCGTCGCCGTCGCCGCAATCGTGATCGGCCCGGTGTCCGCCGCCGGACCGGCCGGAGCCGCGCCGGCAGCACCTGTGCCGGTCACCGACTTCAACGCCGACGGCTACGCCGATCTCGCTGTCGCCGCGCCCGCGGCAACCGTGGCCGGCCGGGACGACGCCGGGTACGTCACCGTCCTCTACGGGTCCGCCGGCGGTGTCGACACCGCGCGCCCCCAGCTCATCAGCAGGGCGTCCGCCGGTGTTCCTGGTGACGTGGTGGACTACGACTCCTTCGGCCGCACGAGCACAGCCCGCGATTTCGACGGCGACGGCTACACCGATCTCGTCCTCGGCTCCGAGAACGGGCCGACGATCGTCCTGTGGGGCTCCAAGGCCGGTCTCAAGGACGCCGTCGCCCTCTCTCTCCCTGCGCACAACGGCCCCCTGGCCGCCGGTGACGTCAACGGCGACGGGCATGCCGACCTGGTGGTCGGCACGGGTCTGGTGGGTGTGGAGTTCGGCCCGATCACCCGGGCAGGCAAGTCGGCGGGCCGCACCGTCGTCCCCTTCGGCGACGAGGAGGACAGCCGCTACGACTTCATCGTGGGCGACGTGACCGGCGACGGAGCCGACGACATCATCACCACCCACGGCTTCGAGGACCAGGGACTCGGAACACGTCTCTGGAAGGGCGGCAAGGACGGCTCCGTCACCCGAGTCCCGGGATCGACCACTCCGTCCTCGGAAGGAGTGATCGCCGACTTCGACCGCGACGGCTACGGCGACTTCGCCACCTTCAAGTTCGGCACGAGCCACGAGGACATCGTCACCCGCCCCGGCACCGTCGAGATCCGCTACGGCTCGCCCTCCGGCCTCTCCACCCGGACAACGACGATCACCCAGAACACGCCCGGAGTGCCCGGCGTCAACGAAGCCGGAGACCAGTTCGGCCGCGCGCTGGCCGCAGGCGACGTCACCGGGGACGGCTACCCGGACCTCGCGGTCGGTGCGCCGGGAGAGGCCATCGGCAGCACCAAGGCTGCAGGCAGCGTCGTCCTTCTCAAGGGCGGGCCGAAGGGCCCGACAGGCAGCGGAGCACTCGCGTTCTCCCAGTCCACCTCGGGAGTCCCCGGGGCCTCGGAGCGGGACGACTACTTCGGTGACGAGGTCCTGCTCGCCGACATCAACGCCAACAACCGTGCGGACCTGATCGTCGCCGCCCCCTGGGAGGACGCCCCGCAGACCGACTCCGGCGCCGCCTGGGTCCTGCGCGGCTCGAAGGACGGCCCGGTCACCAAGAACATCGCAAGCTTCACCCCCGCCAGCCTCAACACACCAGGAACCGAGGCCCACTTCGGTTCCCTGCTCGCCCGCTGAGCCTCGCGGACCAAGGGTCCGCCCACCCATGGGGCAGCGTTCCGGCGGGGGCCGTCTCACGCGATCCGATCTCGGTCAGCGACCGGCTTGCAGGGCGCTCCAGGTTGCGGGGCCGACCGTGCCGTCGACGCTCAGCGCGCGACTGCTCTGGTAGTCCCGGACCGCCTGGTCGGTCCCCGATCCGAAGTCGCCGTCCGCGGAGACGGTCCGTCCCAGAGCGGCCGTGAGAGTCCTCTGAAGACGCTGTACGTCGGAGCCCGTGCTGCCCTGACGGAGCACCGGCACGCTGCCGGCGGAGAGGAGCGCGGTCCAGGTGTGCGCGCCGACGACCCCGTCGGCGCCGAGCCCGCGGGCCTGTTGGAAGGCGGTGACGGCCGCGGTGGTCTTCGAGCCGAAGCTGCCGTCCACGGTGCCCGCGTCGAATCCCTGCCGGTTGAGGAGTGACTGTACGGCCGACACCTGAGCCCCGGAGGAGCCGGCGCGAAGGGTGTCGTAGGACGGGAAGGTCAACTGGACGTCACCTCCGCCTCCCGTGCTGCCGCCGACCAGCTGCATGTAGTACGTCCAGTTCCAGTTCGGTCCCGGATCGGTGTGATCGTTGCCCGGCACCTCCGAGTGTCCGACGATGTGGGCGCGGTCCTTGGGGATGCTGTAGCGGTTGCACAGGTAGGCCGTCAGTGCCGCGGAGGAGCGGTACATCGCGTCCGTGAACCAGCTCGGGTTGTCGATGTATCCCTCGTGTTCGATGCCGATGCCGGATGCGTTGCCCGAACGGGCGTGCCAGGCCGTGTCCTTGTCACGAACCATCTGGGTGATCTGGCCGTCGGAGGAGCGCACCACGTAGTGGGCGCTGACCTGCGACGAGGGATTCTGGAACCAGCTGATCGTCCCGGCGTAGGAGCCCTGGGTGACATGGATGACGACTTTGCTGATCGTGGCCGTGCGGCCTACGGCGTAGTTGGCGGAGTTGGCTGCGACCCATAGGGCCGGCGGGTAGTCCGGGCTCTGCGCGGCAGGCGCCGCGGCGGTCTCGTAGCGGCCGCGTTCGGGGGCGACGGGGCGGGCGCTGACGGTCAGCTCCTCGCCGTCCGGAGTACGGGCGGTCACGCCGTCGGCCAGGAAGGTGTAGACAGTGTCGGCGTAGAGGCGCGCGGCGGAGGGGGCGGTCGCGCCGCCGTACCGGGCGATCAGCGGATACCAGGCATCGGCGTCATGCCGCTCGGCTCGGCCGAGGCCGGCGTCGTCGGCGTAGGCGCGCAGGACGGCCGCTCCGCCGCGGATGTTCGCCGCGGTGTCCTGGCGCAGTTCGCGGGGTGCCTCACCGGTGAGCCGGGAGGCCAGTTCCAGGGTGTGCTGACCGGGGTTGCTCACCAGGTGCATCACGCCGTAGCCGCCAGCCTGGCTCGGCAGGCCCGCGTGGTCGTCGAGGTGGGTTTCTCCGTATCCGAGGGCGATCAGGACATCGCGCGGCACGTCGAACTCGGCCGCCGCCCGGGTGAAGGCGCGGCTGACGGGGCCCGGGGTCGTGAGGCCCTCGGCGCGGGGCGCGGCGCCGACGGGCTGCACGGCGGCGACCAGCACGGTCAGGGTGCCGAGGACGGACAGGGTTGCGCGCCGCAGGGGTATGCGCGACGGTCTGCGGTTCATGGGTGTGCCTCCAGGTGGGGACTGTGGCTTCGGGCGCGTGAGGGCAGAGCCCGGGTGCATCGGGTGACGGGTGGCGGGTGGCGGGTGGCGGGTGGCGGTTCGCTTCGGGCGCCGGGCCGCGGAGCCGCGGGGCCGGGGACCTCGCCGGAGTCCCCGGACCAACCCGGCAGAGCCCGGCTCGACACGGGTCAGGTCGGACCGAGCCGGGCTTCCGGGCTTCCGGAGGTCCGGGCCTCCGGGCCTCCGGGCCTCCGGGCCTCCGGGCCTCAGATGGTGCCGCTCTCCCACCACCAGGCCCGACCGAGGTCCGCGCGGCTGTCGACATGCTGGTGATCGACGGTGTACCGCTCCAGCCCGGAGAACCCGCAGGTCTCCGCTTTCTGGTACACCGTGCGGTTGCTGACACCGGGGACGGTGAGGTCGGCGGCGGTGCCGTAGAGGTGCATGCTGTCGCTGGCCCCGCCGATCTCGGCGTTGTGCGCGATGTTGCGGAAGCCCGAGTTCACGGTGATGGGCGTGTTGCCGAGCTTCTTGCGCAGCGCCTCCAGCTTGTACATGCAGCGACGTGCGTTTTCCCGGACGGCGGCAGCGCTCACCTTGCCGCCGTCGAAGGTGCCGCTCGACCGGTCGGCGAACTCGCTCCAGTTGAAGTGGGCCGTCGAACCGTCCGACTGCTCCAGGGCGTTGAGCTGCGCCTGGGTGGCGGGTCCGGCGCTGCCGTCGACGGCCAGTCCGTAGGCCGCCTGGAACCTGCGGACCGCGGCGGCCGTACCCGGGCCGAAGTCGCCGTCGATGCTCACCCGGGACCGGCTGGCCGAGTCCGCGGCCCAGCCGGCGATCCGGATCTGCAGTTCCGTCACATCCGCTCCGTTGGCGCCCTGGTTCAGGGTGCGCGACCAGTTGTAGGCATGTGCGGTGCCCGACAGAAGCAGGGGGCCTGCGAGGGCGCCCACGGTCGCGGCGAAGGTTCCGCGCAGGATCGCGCGGCGGTTCAAGGGACGCAGAGGGGAGGTCATCGTGATTCCTTGGGGGGACACGTGCGCGGGTGCGGCGCTGGGGCGGGGGGATGTCAGTACGCGAGCTGGAACGGCACGACCTGGGTGACGGGAAGGGCGGCGAGCAGTGCCGCTGCGGCCGGGCGGGCGAAGGTCATCGCCATCGGATTCCTTCTCCGTTCGGGGGCAGGCGGAAGGAGCGAGAGACACAAGAACCGCATGGGGTGTCGCGAGGCCGGTGCGACGGGGCGAGTTCATGCTCCGGTCTACGCCTCTACCTGTCATGCTCATTCGAACGTGCTGAAATATCGCAGGTGGAAAGGGTGTTGGCCGTGCTTCGCTTCCACTTCTCTGCTGAGGATCTGGCCAGGACCCGGGTCGCTGCCGCCCCGCACCCGATGTGGGAGATCGCCTCCAGCCTGCACCGCTTCCAAACCCCCGCGGGCCGTTGGGCGTACGCGCACTGGTACGGGCCCGCTCGTGAGCGGCTTCGGGAAGCGGGCCTCGAAGACGTGGTGCGGCGGGTCCTGTTGCCCCTTTTCCCGCGCGCGTCCTACTTCCCCGACTTCCTCACCCCGTTGGAAGGCACCGCCGGGTTGGAGGCCGGGCTGGAGGCGATCCTCCGCACGCCCTCGGACCAGGTCGCGACGCAACTCGCGGCCCTCGCCCGGGTCGCCCGGGTGCCGGCCTGGCTCGGCCGGCTGACAGAGCAGGAGACGCGAGGCGAGCTGGTGGGCATCCTGCGCGCCTACCACCGGACCGTCATCGCACCCCACGAGGAGTGGGTGCACGAAAGCCTGCACACCGAGCGGATCCGGCTGGCCCGTCACCTGCTCGACGGGGGCACCGAGGGCCTGCTCGAAGGGCTCGCACCGACCGTCCGGTGGAAGCACCCACGCCTAGAGATCAGCACGTATCCGACGGAACACGACATCCACCTGAAGGGCCGCGGGCTGCTGCTGATTCCGTCGTACTTCTGCTGGAAGGGACCGATCTCTCTCGCGGATCCGGGGTTACCCCCCGTCCTCATCTACTCCCTGCCCCACGAGGTACCCACCACGCCGTCCAAGTCGGCGTCCGACAAAGCCGGTTCGCCGCCGTTGCAGGTGCTGCTGGGCCGGGCCCGGGCCGCCGTCCTACAGGCCACGGCCGCCGGGGTGACCACCACCGAAGCCGCCCAAAGGGCCGGAGTCACACCGGCCACCGCCACCCATCACACCACTGCGCTGCGCGATGCCGGACTCATCACCAGCTACCGCAACGGCAACACCGTGATCCACACGCTGACCCTGATGGGGGCGACCATGCTGAGCAAGAACCAGAGGGTTCCCCTCCAGGCAACACATCAGCTCATCACCACCCGCGAGCGTGACCGCCCCCGTTGATCAGCTCAGCAATGCAGCCACAGCGAGTAGGTCGTCAACTGCGGTGTGGGTGGCAGCCCGCTTGGCCAGGGCCAAGGCCTGCTGCTCCGCTCCGGCCCACCGCAACTCCATGAGCAGCATGCGCAATCCCTGCGGGTCGTCCAGGAGCATGTGGGTCGCGGCCCGCTGGGCCAGGATCATGGCCTGCTGCTCCGCCCCGACTTTGCTCAACTTGCCCAGTAGCGCGGCTACACCGTGCGGGTCGTGGAGAGCAACGCGGGTGGCGGCCAGCTGGACGGGACGGTGATCGAAGGGATGCAGGATGTGCAAGCGGTCGACGAAGAGGCTTGCGGCCTGCGGGATGCCCTGAGCGGTGGCCTGTTTGTAGAGCTGAGCCGCGTCGCGGTATAGCCCGCGGCTCCAGGCAGCGTTTCCGAGTCCGGTCAGATCGGCTGCGTGCGCGTAGGTGGCGGCTGCGTTCCAGAAGTCGATGGGCGGTATCTGGTCGGCGCGGTGGCGACCGTGCTGGTCGAGGTAGTCAGCCAGTCGGTAGTGCGGCCCGTGCGTGTCCCGGTCGGGCGTGCCGACGGGGCTGGCGGCGCTTGGACGGCGGTTGCGTTGCGGGCGGGTGCCGGTGGTCTTGACGGGGGTGAGCATGCCGGGGATGCCGTTGCAGTCCTGGGTGGCATGCTCGAGGGCTTGCGTGAGAGGCAAAGGCCCTGAACAGCGACAACGCCTTGCCTCCGGGTGCACTTGTCGCAACTCGGAGTTGATCTCGATACGGGGACGAGCAGAGGAACGAGTCGGTCGGCCAACCCCTTCTGATCCGCACCCCCTGGAGGTACTTGATGCCCCGCACCCCTGCTCGCCTCTCACGCCGCGAATGCTTGGGCCTGGCTCGCGCTGCCCTCGGCGGCGCCGTCTCCGGCGCTGTCCGGGCCCTCCTTGCCTGGGCGATGAATCAGCACACTTCTTGACACCCCCGCCCAGGCAGCGCTCGCTCCCGCATCCACGCCACAAGGGCCGTTGGCTCACGGTGTGGCGCACCGCGACGAGCACCCGGCTCAGCGGGCTCGCCACACGGACCCTCCCCCCATCGATCCCGGTGGTGATGACGGTCGTCGCGGATCGCAGTTCGTCAACCACGGCCGATGCCGACCTCTCTCCCGGTTCAACGGCGAGGCCTCGCCGCGCAACCGCCCGGCCCGGTCCGGGCCCATCCGGCACTGTTTGTTTGTCATGCCCACCGTATGATCATTCGGACCGGGGGTTGCGTTGCATCGGTTGGCAGCCCCCAACATCAGGGCCCCTCCGACCAAGGCGCCCTTCATCACGGGAGACTGTCAAAAGTGCAGAGTTTCAAGCGATTCCTGGGCACAGCTGTGGCCGTAGCCAGTCTGACGGGTGGCGTAGTCATGACGGGGGCCGGGAGTGCTTCCGCTGACCCGAACTTCACGTTCAGTGTGGACAGGAACGGCAAGAACTTCAGTATCGAGGTCTACAACAACCACGTGCGCGCCGGCTTCGCGGACTGGAATGCCGACCCCGACAACTCGATCAGCCCGCCCATCCCCGGTGACGCCCTCGAAGTCCGCGACATCCTGGGCGACGGCTGGGGCATCGAAGCCGAAGCGGCCGTGCAGTCCAACGCGACCGGTTACCGCAAGGCGACCACGCGAGGCCATTCCGCGTACTACAACTCCGGCTGGAAGACCGGCAACATCGCGGAGGGGACCCCGATCGTCGTCAACGTCTGCGCCGTAAAGGGTGACAAGGCCCAGTGCGGTTCCGCATACGGTCTGGCCTAGCCAGACCTTCCTGCGGAGTGCTCGACAGCCGCCCCGCGCGTGCCGTCCATCGAGCGCTGAGGTCGTCCAGCGAGCGTCTGCGCCATGTTTGACGACCTGCAACACAAAGAGGCCCGGCCGGTTCACGGCCGGGCCCTCGCAGGTCTGCCGGGCAACGCCGGGATCAGACAGGAGGATCGCGGACGAGGCAGCCGTACCGCGCAGGGTGGGCAGAACCTCGTGATCAGCCGTGCGGAGCGATTCGGCACATGCCGGCAAACGCGCGCCCGGCCCTGCTGCGTCTGCGGGTCAGCGGCGCCGTACTGCGAGTGGAACTTTGGGACAGCAACCCCGTCATGCCGTCCGCCAAGGCCCCAGCCCCACGGAGCATCGGCCACCACGGCCTGGAGATTGTCCAAGCCCTCGCCCGCACCGCCACCACCGAGCAGACCGCCGCCGAGGTGGGGGACGAGCTGGGCGAGTGACGGGACGCGTTTGCCGAAGCAGCAACAGGAATCGCGGCGGCCGCCACGCCTGCCGCATGATCATTGCCTGAGCCGTAGGCCCGCTGCCCCTGGACCGGCCGGTGGCTCACTCGGCGCACTCGGATCGATCGACAGCCCTGGAGGATTCATGTCGCAGCCCGCCCAGGTCACGGATGCCGCACATCGTCTGGTCCCCTCTCCCGCCGGGAGGATCCACCTGGTGGAGCAGGGCGTCGGGCCCTTGGTGTTGCTGGTGCACGGATTCCCGGAGTCCTGGTATTCCTGGCGCCACCAGTTGCCGGTGCTGGCGGCGGCCGGATACCGCGCGGTCGCCATGGACGTCCGCGGCTATGGGCGTTCCTCCAAGCCCGAGGGCGCGGCCGCGTACCGGATGCTCGACCTGATCGAGGACAACGTGGCCGTGGTGCGAGCGCTCGGCGAGGCGACCGCGGTGATCGTCGGGCACGACTGGGGCTCGACCATCGCCGCGAACTCCGCCCTCGTCAGGCCGGACGTCTTCCGCGCGGTCGGCCTGCTCGGCGTTCCCTACGCGCCCCCTGGTGGTCCGCGGCCCAGCGAGGTCTTCGCGCGGATGGGCGGCGACGAGGAGTTCTACGTCTCCTACTTCCAGGAACCCGGCCGGGCCGAGGCCGAGATCGAACCCGACGTCCGCGGCTGGCTCGCGGGCTTCTACGCCGCCCTATCGGCCGAGACCATGCCCGCACCCGGAGCCCCGGACCCGCACTTCGTCAGCCGCGGCGGGACACTGCGTGACCGGTTTCCCGCCGGACGGCTGCCCGCGTGGCTCAGCGAGGACGAACTCGACGTCTACGCGGGAGAGTTCGAGCGCTCCGGCCTGGCCGGAGCGCTCAACCGCTACAGGAACATGGACCGGGACTGGGAGGACCTCGCCGACTTCAACGGCAAGCCCATCACCCAGCCGTCCCTGTTCCTCGGCGGGGCGCTGGACGCCTCCACCACCTGGATGGCCGAGGCGATCCAGGCCTACCCCACCACCCTGCCCGGCCTGGTCTCCTCGTACATCCTTGACGGCTGCGGCCACTGGATTCAGCAGGAGCGCCGCGAAGAGGTCAACGAGATCCTGACCGGCTGGCTCGCCTCCCTACCGGCCTGAATCGCCTGGCGGGAGCTCTGTTCCCGCAGGCACTGGGGCCGTTCTCGGTGAAGGAACCCCTGGAGCTGGTCGGCGGGCCCCTGCGCGAGGCCTACTCCCACACGTGGCAGGCGGACGACGTGACCGGAACCTGCCGCTGACTCGCCGCAGGTGCGCCAGCAGTGTGCTCGATCCCTTCCGCTCGGGCCGCCTGCAACATCGCGAGCGCTTCAGCGGTCAACTCAGCGTCACCTACCCGAACGATCGCCTGGATGCCCAATCGGCTGCCGGTGAACGTGAGGCCTTCCCGGCCACGGCCTGATGATGGCCGGGGAGGATTTTAAGATCGCTTCCGTCAGGACGGGGGCGTGCGCTGGTTCTTGAGGGAGCGCAGGCCGAGCTGGTCTGTGGCGTCGGGCGAGCCGTTGAGACGGTGCACGAGCACCCAACGGCCGTCGGACATGGCGCCGGCGAAGACCGACGCGTCGCGGGTGGCGCCGTTGTGCCACAGGAGGGGACCGGCTGTCTGCCAGGCAAGGCCGGGGTCGCCGAGGGCACGGTCGACGAGCAGGCGTACGACGAGGGCGGCCGCGGCGTCAGGAGTGGCCCACAGTCCTCCGGCGGGGAGGATCGCTCCCGCCATGGTCCACGGGCGGCGCTCCTTGCGCAGCCTGCCCGGAGCGAGCAGGCGCCGCTCGCGGGGCGGGAGGACGGCGATGTCACTGATGCCCAGCGGGTTCAGGACGTAGCTGTGCACGAGCTCTTCGTACGTCGCCTCACCGGCCACGGTGAGAGCCCGGCCCAGGATGGCGTAGCCGAGGTTGGAGTACTCCTCGTGCTGCCCCGGCGGGCCCTGAACGAGCGCATCCAGACGTTCCAGGATTTCTTGGAGCGCCCGGTCGTCGAATGCCGCGTAGGGGTCGCGGCGTGAGGTCTTGGGCGGCAGACGGGGCAGCCCGGAGGTGTGCTGGGCGAGGTGGCGCAGGGTGATACCGCTGCCGGCCGGGACGTTCAGCCAACGTTCGAGCGGGTCGTCGCCGCGCAGCACGCCGGTGGCTTCCATGCGCTGCAGGACAGTGCTGGTGACGACCTTGGTGAGGGATCCGATCTCGACGAACCGGTCCGGGTGGTGTCCGTCGCTGATGTGGGCAGGTGAGGAACTGCTCAGGACGCAGGTAGGTATGCGTGGCATGGGTGTTCTGACGCCTTCGGCTGCGGGTGGAGGGGGATCAGGGTGCGGTGGCGCAGGGCGTGCGTTGGCGGTTGTGGTTGCCGTTGCCGTTGCGGGCCACCCAACGGCAGGGGTGGTGGGCTGCCCTGCGCAGGCCGGGCGGTTCGACGACGGCAGCGGTGCTTCGATGGCAGTCGGAGTCTTGCCGTCAAGGTCGACGTGGCCCGGTCAGAGCGGTCTCGACGGCCTCGGCCGTCATCTCGATGACGACGGCACCGTGTCGCATGTCTGGCGGAAGGTCCGCGCGCTCCTCCTCCCGGCATACGACTCGACCGCTGCTCGGGTCGATGATGACCGCGCCCAGCCGGGAGACCAGCTCCGCGACGATACCGAAGACGCCACCAACGTGGGGACGGTGCACCGTGATGCCGTACTCGTCGACAAACACTTCGGCTTCACTGCCGTCGGATGCCCGGATCCAGAATCCCAGGTTCCCGTCCTCACCCACCGTCAGCCTCGGGTCCCCGACATCGTGCGGCTCCAGAACAGCCCGTACCAGTTCCAGGTCCAGCGAAACAGGCGCCTCACCACCGCCCACGAACTTGTGGATCGACGGACTCCACCCCACGAAGACCCCCCACCTATGACAAAGCTTGGCCGGCCACGAACCTGGTCCCGTTGACATTGCAGTCGGTCACGCGGCGCCGTGACACCAACCTCACCCACCCTAGACCGCTCGGGGTCGGGCGCAGCACGGACCTGTCGAGCGCCACACAGCGCCGTCCCCCGCTGTCACTGCTGTCACTGCTGTCACTGCTGTCACTGCTGTCACTGTTGTCAGCCTCGGGCCGTTCGTCCGTGATCATTAGGCTGTTGTCATGGCTGAGGACGAGAACGCGGCGGTGGTCGAGGCTGAATGCGATGACCTGGGCTGGTCCAGCACGCGTAGGTGGGTGGAGCGCAACTTGCCCCCCGGGGACCGGATTTGCGCAGTGGAAGGCCTGCGAGGGGGTTGGACATCGCAGATGCGCCGTCTCGACATCGAGGGGGATCGTGAGCCGTACTCCGTCGCGCTTCGGTCCTTCGTCAAACCGTTCTTCGTGAAGCACGCGCCGGGACTGCTCACACGGGAAGCAGACATACTCCGCCTGCTCGCGGACACCGCCGTACCGACCGCTCGTCTTCATGGTGTTGATGCGACAGCCGAACACTGCGACCATCCTTCGCTGTTGATGTCGTTGCTTCCCGGGAGTGTCAGGCTGGGTGATGAGGACATCGAGCGGAAGTCAGCACTCCTTGCTCGGCAGTTGCTGGCGATCCACGAGGTGTACGTTCCCGAAGGAACCCGGCCGCGCAGCTACGAGGCGTGGACCAGTCCAGAGCGGGTGCGGCTTCCCGAGGGCTCGGGACGGCCGGAGATGTGGCAGCGTGCCGTCGATGTGATCCGGCGACCGCCCCCGGATTACCGGCCTTGCTTCCTGCACCGGGACTTCCACCCCGGGAACGTGCTCTTCGCGGGAGAAGGAACCGGTTTGACGATCACCGGTGTCGTGGACTGGGTGGAGACGTCCTGGGGACCCGCTGACCTGGACGTCGCCCACTGCTCCACCAATCTTGCCCTGCTGCACGGAGCCGCCGTCGGAATGCGGTTTGCCGATCACTACATCGCAGCCGGTGGAACGCTCAGCGGCGACCCTGCCGATCACCTCTACTGGCGCCTGCTGGATGCACTCGCCTTCGCACCGAACGCGGAGAAGGCCGCCGAGCCCTGGCGGGAACTCGGGCGAGAAGATCTGACATCCGCGGTTCTCGCCCAGCGCCTGGAGGAGTACCTCCAAGCACTCTTCTGCCGGTACGGCTGACGGCCCGGTGGTCAGCACCTGGCCGATACAGCCGCCGCCCTGTCCATCGCGGCCGACGCGCTGCCGTGCGAGGACCAAGGCGGTCCGGGCCCGCTGGCACAGGTCCTCGGAGCCATGGCTGATGCGTGCGCCAGGCTGCGGGCCAGTAGCGAGGAGATAGGGCGCCTGTGGGCGGCGGAGCCGTGCGAGCCCGCAGACCCCGGTTCCTGGGAACTTTCCCATGTACCGGGCGCGCTTCTGGAGCAGACCGAGGAAACGGAACACCTGGTGCGGCGGCGTGGGCAGCCCGACGGGTGATGTTCTCGCGGGTCGTGCGGTCGCCGGGCAGCGCCCGGGTACTCCGATCCGATACTGCGGGACATGCGACCCATGCGCCCCATTTCCCTGCTGCGCCTGACCGCGGTCACTGCCCTGATCGCCCTCAGCGCCCCCGTTGCGGCCGCCGTCGGCGCGGAGAGCAACGGTGGCCACCGCCGGCCCTGCGTCAGCTCTCGGCTGCCCGACCGCGGCCCGGCGCGCGACATCCTGCGGATCGCCGAGCAGGCCAAGGAGGAAATGGACCTCAAGTCCGTCATCCTGCGCGTCACCGTCGACGGCCGCGAGGTCATCACCACCGCCCTCGGCGAATCGATGACGGGGGTGCCGGCCGACCCCGCCATGCATTTTCGGAACGGCAACGTTGCCATCAGCTACATGGGAACGACGCTCCTTCGGCTGGTCGACGAGGGGAGGGTCGGCCTCGACGACCCCGTCGGGCGCTGGCTCCCCGACCTTCCGGACGGCCTCGGAAAACGGATCACCCTGCGCATGCTCGGCGCCTCCACCTCCGGTCTCGTCGACTACGTCACCTCTCCCGGCTTCTCCGACAGCGTCTACGCGGACCCCTTCCGCCAGTGGACGGCTGACGAACTGGTGGCCATCTCGACGAGTAGGCCCCTGTGGTACGAGCCGGGCACCAACTGGAGCTATTCGCACGCCAACTTCGTCCTCCTCGGCGCCGCCCTGGAGAAGATCACCGGGACCCCACTCGACGTCCTGCTCCAGCAGAAGGTCATGGGTCCGCTCGGTCTGCGCGAGACCAGTAACAGCTTCACACCCGACATTCCGACGCCCGTCCTGCACGCCTTCACCGCCGACCGCGGAACGTACGAGGAGTCCTCCTTCTGGAACCCCTCGTGGACCACCGCTCCAGGGGCGGTGCAGACCACCGACATCTGCGACCTGGCCCGCTCCGCCAGCGGCATCGGCTCGGGCGAACTGCTCTCCCCGTCCGCCTATCAGGAGCTGCTGAACCCCGGGACGGTCGGCCTGGGCCACGCCACCAAGACCTGCCCGGCGACGGTATGCATCGCGAACACCGAAGCGACCCACTACGGAATGGGCCTGCTCGTCCTGAACGACTGGGTCTCGCAGCACCCGCTGTTCTTCGGTTACACGGCCGCCCAGGCATACCTTCCCGGAAAGCACCTGGCCATCGCGGTCTCGACCACCAAGGGCCCCAGCACCCCCGACGGGCACACCGCCCAGACGATCACCCAGCGAATCGCCGCGGCCCTCGTCCCCGACCACCCGATCCCCGCCTTCGGCTGAGCCGAGTATGCGCGTACGGCGCGAAGCCGCCTCCGCCTCCGATTCCGCCTTCGCCTTCGCCTCCGCGACGCTGGTCGAACCAGGCGGTGGAGCTGGGGTGGTTCCGGGCTTCGCCCTCAGAATCCGCCGACGGCAGGCCTCGCAGCCACGCCCCGCCTTCTCGCGAAATGGAGTCCACGCCGTTGGCATAAGCGCCGGGGTCAGGTTGTGCGTGCGCTCGCGGCGTCGGGATATCGCCGCGCGCGTGCCCAGACGAGCTGCTCTGCCGCGCTGTTCAGCAGCGTGTCGAGGACGACTGGGTAGGCGCTGTGGGTCATCCGCCCGGCCAGGAGCCGCGCGGTGGCCGCGATGTGTGGGTGGGTGTCGGCGGGCAGTTCGGCGTAGGTGGAGTGCCACATCTCCTCGTCCGCCGCGCGGGCCTCGCCCGTCAGTGCCAGCGACCCGGCGTCCAGGGCGGCGAAGGCCAGGGTGAGGTCGATGAACGCGTGGTAGACGACGACCGCGTCCGCGTCCGGGAAGCCCGCGGAACGGAGGATGCCCAGGATCGTCTCGTCCACCGCGATCTCCCGGGGCCGTCCGGTGACTCGACTGGCGGTCAGTACGGCGGCCTGGGGATCGGCGAGGTAGGAGGCGTGAATGGCCCCGCCGAGGGCCCGCAGGTCGGACCGCCACTCCCCGGTGGCCGTCCAGGTGTCCAGCGCCCGCCCCATCAGCTCCTCGCCGATGGCCCTGGTCAGGTCGTCCAGTCCGGCGAAGTACCGGTAGAGGGTGCTGGGGTCGGCACCGAGTGCCACACCCAGCCTGCGTGCTGTCAGTCCCGTGCTGCCGTGCTCCCGCAGCATCCGCAACGCCGTCTGCACGATCAGCTTCTCGGACAGTACTGTGCCCTGCCTCGTCGGCCGGCGCCTGCGCCGTGCCACCTCCGGCACCACCTGTTTCCCCATACGGCCTCTCCCCGCTCGCCGCGCGACTCCTATGCCAACGTCGTTGACTTTAAGCCAGGACATCCCGTTGCATCGATCCAGCCCCGGAGACGTGCGTCTCCGGCAACGAAAGGTGTGTGACATGCGAGTGCTTCTCGTGGGCGCCGGCGGTGTGGGCACGGCCGTCACCCGGATCGCGGCCCGCCGCGACTTCCTGACCCACATGGTCGTCGCGGACTACGACCTCGCCCGCGCCGAAGCGGCCGTCGCGGCGCTCACGGGACACGGGGACCGGTTCAGCGCGAGGCGCCTGGACGCCTCCGACGAGGACGCCGTACGTCAGGCACTCACCGAGGAGAGGTGTGACGCCCTGCTCAACGCGACCGATCCGCGGTTCGTGATGCCGCTGTTCAACGCGGCCCGCGCGGCGGGCACACACTATGTCGACATGGCCATGTCCCTGTCCGCGCCGCACGCCACCCACCCGTACGAGCGATGCGGCGTCAAGCTCGGCGACGCGCAGTTCGAACAGGCCGGTCAGTGGGAACGTTCCGGGCGGCTGGCCCTGGTCGGCATGGGCGTGGAGCCGGGTCTCTCGGACGTCTTCGCCCGGTACGCGGCCGACGAACTCTTCGACGAGATCGAGGAGATCGGCGTCCGCGACGGCGCCAACCTGACCGTCGAGGGTTACGACTTCGCCCCGTCCTTCAGTATCTGGACGACCATCGAGGAGTGCCTCAATCCGCCGGTCGTCTACGAGAAGGACCGCGGCTGGTTCACCACGGCCCCCTTCAGCGAACCGGAGATCTTCGACTTCCCCGAGGGCATCGGCCCGGTGGAGTGTGTCAACGTCGAGCACGAGGAAGTGCTGCTCATCCCCCGCTGGGTCGACGCCCGCCGCGTGACCTTCAAGTACGGCCTCGGCGACGACTTCATCGCCAAGCTGAAGACCCTCCACGAGCTGGGTCTCGACGCCACCAAGAAGGTCACCGTTCCCTCGGAGAACGGACCCGTGGCGGTCTCCCCGCGCGACGTGGTCGCCGCCTGCCTGCCCGACCCGGCCACGCTGGGCGACCGCATGACCGGCAAGACCTGTGCGGGCACCTGGGTCAAGGGCACCAAGGACGGCTCGGCCCGCGAGGTCTACCTCTACCACGTGGTCGACAATGAATGGTCGATGCGCGAGTACGGATCGCAGGCGGTGGTGTGGCAGACCGCCATCAACCCCGTCATCGCCCTCGAACTCGTCGCGGGCGGAGCCTGGTCGGCCGGCGGCGTCCTCGGTCCGGAAGCCCTGCCGCCCCGCCCCTTCCTCGACCTGCTCACCGAGTACGGCTCGCCGTGGGGCCTGCGCGAGGAAGGCTGACGGCTCGCGCGAGCGCGGGCTGGGGGCGGCCGACCGGCTCCTCGGCGGAGGGTCCCGGTCATGGATCCGGACGACGGGGTCCGAGGCCCGCGCGCGGACCGGCACTGCACGGGTAGGTGTGGCGAGGTGACGCCCCCTTGCCCGGCAGTGCTCCCTCCGATGACTTGAGGGAGAACGGGCGCTAATGCCGGACGCGGACGACGAGCTTGCCGGTCGCGCGGTCGTGTTCCATGTCGTCGTGGGCCTGCCGCACCTGTTCCAGGCCCTCGTAGACGCGATCCACGGGGAACGCCAGCCGGCCGGCCGCGACCGCGTCGAGAATCTCCTGAAAGGCTTCCCGGGGCAGGTCGGCGGCGTCGCCGAAATAGCCCGCCAGGCGCACCCCTCTCGGCAGGTACTCGTTCGGGGAGAAGTCCCGCACCGTCCACTGGTTGGAGAGGCTGCCACCGAAGCAGGCCGTGCCGTGCACGCGTACCGCGCGCAGGGTGTCGGGCAGGGTCGGCGTGCCGACGAGATCCAAGGCGGTGTCCACGCCGTCCGGATACAGCTCGCGCACGGCGGGCGCGACCTCGCCGGTGTCCAGCAGGGGGTGGTCGACGCCGTGCTCCTTCAACAGAGCGAGGCGGTCGGCCCTGCGGGTGGTGGACAGCACCGTGGCGCCGCGCCAGGTGGCCAGCGCGGCGGCGGCGAGGCCCACCGAGGAGGTGCCGCCACGGATCAGCACGGACTGACCGGGCTTCAGGTCCAGGCCGATGGTGAGCGAGCCGTAGGCGGTCTGCACCATCTCCGGCAGGGCGCCCAGCACCTCCCAGGGCAGGTCGGTGTCGACGGGAATGACCTGGGGCAGCGGCACCGACGTGTACTCGGCATAGCCGCCGTCGTACGTGCGCCCCATGTCGCCCATCATCGCGACGACCTTCTGCCCGGGAGCAAGACCGCTGCCTGCCGGGGCCGCGTCGACGATGCCGGCGGCCTCGATCCCCGGAACCCGGGGAAAGGTGACGCCCTCGCTCAGACCAAGCCGAAGCTTCAGCTCCGAGCGGTTGAGGCCGAACGCCTCGACACGGATGCGCACCCAGCCGTCTCTCTCGGGCGGCAGCGGGAGTGTGGTCAGCCGGAGGTTGTCCACGGGGCCGGGGGCGGAGAGCTGTACGGCGCGGATGGTGGTCGGCGAGGACGTCATGGGGCGGCCTTCTTCCCGGGGTTGGAGAGTCGGTCGGCGATCGTCAACGTGCGGTCGCTGCTGTCGCATTCCCGACTCGCGCCGGTTTTCCGTCTGTTGCGACTCACCACCGCCCATGTCCGCCACCGCGCGGCCGGCGGGGTGGTCGGCGCTACCGGCTGATGAGCGGCAGAGCCGGGAAGGTGTGGCTCTGCCAGATCAGGCGGGAGGGCTCTTCCGGGTAGGCGGTGACAGCCGACTGGGTGTCGAAGCGCTGCACGAGGCGCTGAGCGGCGTCGTACGCGGGCCAGCCGGGGTCGCCGTGGGCGGCGAACGAGGTCCACGCGGCGCGCATCCGAGCGGACAGGGCCTCTGCCTCCGGGGAGGGTGTTTCGCCGATCAGCATGGCAGGCTGACCGCGGTCCAGGTTGCCGAAGACGAGTGGTACGTCGAGGCCGTGGCAGGCGCCGAGGACGCCGCCCATGCCCGGGGCCGGCCAGGTCAGCTCGTAGACATGCGCGCGGCCGCCGGCAGCCGTCTGGGCTTCGGCGAGATGGAGCGAGGGCATGCGGAACAGCCAGTCGGAATGGACCAGTTCGTACAGCTCGTCCGGTCCCGCCGACGGGAAGGCGTCGCGGTAACGGCGCGCGCCGTCGGGGCGGGGTGCCAGGACATCGAGGGCGTGGGCCGCCTGCTCCTCGCTCACCTCACCGAGCAGACCGTTGAGCGCGGTGAGCAGGCGCTGCTCGTCGCGGGTGTGGCCGACGAGGAGTTCGATGTCGCGGCCCGCGCCGTCGGTCAGGGCCTGCCACGGTGTGACGGCCAGGACCTCGCCGTCGACGACGGGCGAGAACGGGATCATCGTGTGCGCGGGCCGGCCCCAGCGTTGCGCCCGCTGGTCCATCGTGGCGCCGATCGTGTCAGCGGCGGCGGACAGTCGGCGTGGGGCGACGCCCGACAGGTCGGTCACCGTGGGCCGCAGGCCCAGCTCGGCGGCGCAGGCGGCAGCGATGTCCGCGGCAAGCTCCGGCGAGAAGAACGTGCCCGGCGCACTCTGCACGAGGGCCCGGTGGAAGAGTCCGGCCGCGCGGCCCATCGCCAGCAGTGCGGCGACCGATCCGCCACCCGCCGACTGCCCGAACAGTGTGACCCGGTCGGGGTCGCCGCCGAAGGCCCGGATGTTGTCGCGCACCCACTCGAGAGCGGCGACCTGGTCGAGCAGACCCCGGTTGGCAGGCGCCCCGTCGATCTGCGCGAACCCCTCTATGCCCACACGGTAGTTGAACGTCACCACGACGACCCCACCGTCCCGGGCGAGCCGGCCACCGTCGTACTCGGGGAGGCCGGACATGCCGATCACGTAGGCACCGCCGTGGATCCACACCATCACGGGCAGCGCCGCGACCGGGTCGGATTCGGGCGACCAGACGTTGACCGTCAGCCAGTCGTCGCCCGCCGAGTCCCGCTGCAGCGAGTCCATGCCGAAATGCCCGCCTTGTGGGGGCGGCGGGCCGTACGAGAGGGCCTCGCGCACCCCGCTCCAGGCCTGAACCGGTCGGGGCGCCGCGAAGCGCGACGCGCCGACCGGTGGCTCGGCGAACGGGATGCCGCGGAAGACCGCCGCACCTGCCTCCCGGCTGCCCCGGAGCTTCCCGGCCGCGACGCGGACTTCGGGCCGGGACCCGGACGGCTCGGACTCGGCAACGGTCATCAGGATTCCTGTCCAGCGGGAGGCGAGGGCTCGTGGCGGCCCCGGACCCTGCGGATCATCCACCGCGGTCGGCTGCGGCACCAGCGATTTAGCCGAACAGGACTTCATCAACGCCGTCCGCGGCGAACTCCGGCTCATACCCATGCCACGCCGACCATGAGCTCGAGCACCGGCACCCCAGCAACCGGGGCCGGAATCCGCCCGGGCACCGCTCGCGGCCACCGCCGCCGCGGACGTCAGGAGCGTGTGGCGGGGGCGGTGCGGGCGGTGGGGGCCTGGGAGAAGTTCGCGGCGGCCACCACCACGGGCGGGCGTACGTAGCCGCTGACACTCTCCACGCGAACGACGAGCGCCAGAGGCGACCTCGTGTCGTATGCCTTGGCCAGCGCGCGGATCTCACCGCGGGCGAACAGTTGGGTCGCACCCGAGGTCGCCAGTAGAGCGCACCCCGCGATCATCACGAGGCGGCTGCCGGCCGCGAAGGGATTACGGGCCAGCAGGACGATGGCGTGATCCACGAGCGTCGACCGGTCGACGTCCGACTCGCCGTACTCCTCGCCACTCTCCACGCCGACAATGCGATATTCCTCGGGAAACTGCCGGAACTCGAAGGGCGCGTCGAGCCGGTCGGCCATCAACTGCCAGACGCTGTTGTGCGCCGGCCCGCCGATCACCACCAGGTTCTCCTCGGCATCCGACGCCATGGCGAAGGCCCTGGCCCTGACCGTCGCCGCCTCGTGCAACCGCAGATCCTGGGAGAGGAACTGACGCAGGTTCATGGCCGCCAGAGCATCAGTCTCAGGGATCTTCGGATAGGCGGACGATGCTCCGCCCGACTCTCCGACGACCATCACCACGCGCCGGTCGCGGTCCAGCCGCCACACACGCCCTGCCGGCATCCTGGTCCGGTAGTAGTGCACCAGAGCGCGGCCGAGCCAGCCCACGGCGAACGCCAGCAGCGAGGCCACGAGATTGACCGTCAGATCCTGTCGCACGACCGGCTCCCCCACCTCGTCTGCGTGTCAACGTGCAGTGTGTATCACGGAATCGGCGAGCGAGAAGTGGCCCGTGGCCCATACCAGGCATGCGCGTGCTGTCCGTTCCGGTCATCGTCGTAGCCGGTACGTCGACGCACGCCGCCGCAGCCCCATGAGAGGCGGTACTCCTATTGAGTGGTCCACCGGTCCCGGTGGTCGATAGCCTTCGTCCATGATCGAAGACGGGGCAGGGGCTGTGGACGCGCGCCTTACCGGGGAGCAACTGGAGGACGGGGACGCGGAATCGCCTCGGGAGGTTTGCTGGCGGGGCAAGGGCGTCGCCTTCGCGCCGCTCGACGTCGACGACGCGGAGCTGATCCAGGTCTGGCGTTCGGACCCCGTGGCCGCCCACGAGATCGGCATGTGGCCGCGTTCCCTCTCCGCCGTGCGCGAGCGCATCGAGCGTGACCGTGACGAGCACGACCGCGACGACTTCCTCGTCCTGCTTCCAGACGGCACGCCGATCGGCCACATCGCCCTGACGGACCAGGACATGGTCGACGGCACAGCCGAGATCATGCTGATGCTGGACCCCGACCACCGGGGCAAGGGCTACGGGACGGACGCCGTCGACGCACTGGTCGACCTCGCCTTCGGTGAACTACCCATGCACCGCGTCCAGGCGGTCACTCACACCACCAATGGCGGAGCTCTCGGCGTCCTGGCCAGGGCCGGGTTCGTCCAGGAGGGAGTGCGCCGCTCCGCCTGCCTGCACCGGGGCCGCCGGTACGACGTCGCGGTGCTGGCCCTGCTCCGGGACGAGTGGCAGGCGCTCACCCGCCCCCGGTCCTGGGACGTGCTGATCACCGACCAGTGACCTGGGTCCACCTCGTCGGGCGGGTGCGGACCAGAGCCCGGGCTCGTGAGCGCAAGCAACCTGCGCGGCGAGGGCACGACCACCTCGACCCGCGCGGCGCGACCTCGCGCAGGCGGGCATGCTCGACCCGCCTCCCTCGCCTGCCGGTCATGCCGGTCATGCC
Organism: Streptomyces sp. NPDC060027; assembly: GCF_042737005.1. Classification (NCBI taxonomy): domain Bacteria; kingdom Bacillati; phylum Actinomycetota; class Actinomycetes; order Kitasatosporales; family Streptomycetaceae; genus Streptomyces; species Streptomyces sp. NPDC060027. The sequence continues at coordinate 13,576 of NZ_JBHWVI010000043.1, read as the reverse complement.
GATTCGACCGCTCGCATTCTCGCCGCCGGACAGACGTGGCCGCCTCGGCCTCGCGCCCCTCGAACAGCTCTCCGGCAGCACTTCGGCTTTCGCATCGGCTGCCCAGGTGCGGTACGAAGTCTCGTGTGAACGATCAGACCCTGCCCACGTCCGTGCGCGTGTTCATCGCCCTCGCCCCACCTGACCACGCCAAAGAGGAACTGGCCCGGCAGCTGCGCCCCGCTTACGACACCTTCCCTGACATGCGGTGGAACCGCATGGAGGACTGGCACATCACCCTGGCGTTCCTGGGAGAGCTGCCGGTCGAGACGGTTCCGCTCCTGCGACCGCCTCTCGCCGCCCTCGCAGCGGACGACCGACCGCTCTCCTTGTCACTACGCGGCAGCGGTACCTTCGACGACCGCGTGCTGTGGAGCGGCATCGACGGAGACCTCGACGAGCTGCACGGGCTCGCAGCCGACGTGCGTACCGTCGTCAGAAGCTGCGGGATCGCCTTCGAGGACCGGCCGCTTCGCCCCCATCTGACGTTGGCCCGTGCCCGCCGAGGAGACCGGTCCTCGGCAGGAGAGATCGCCCAGGGGTTCGCTGCATTCACCGGCCGCCGATGGGCCGCCGAACGTCTGCATCTGGTCGGCAGCAACATCGGCCGCAGCCCCGGGCCGATCCACTACCGCGACATCGAGGCTTGGACCTTCGGCAACGGGAACTCCCTTCGGTCTTGAGTGAACCGGCCCGACAGCACTCCGAGGGGATCAGTAGGCCGGACACCACCCGGGTAGCCTTCCCGGCGACGCGGCCAGGGGGAGGCAGGAGTGCGGGCAGAGGATCTGACTCCGGTGGAATTACGGGTTCGGGATGCGTTCTCTCGTGGCGAGAGGCTGGACCTGCGCAGCGGTGATCCGGTAGCGGACGACCCGGCCGGCAGCGACGGATGGGGGCCCGAGCGTGTGGTCAGGGGCGCCGCCCTCACGTGGTTGCTGCTCGACGGCGGTAGCGCCGAACCGGGCCATGTCCCAGCGTTACGCCTTGCCGGCGCACGTATCGACGGACCACTGGAACTCGACTATGCGGAGATCCCGTACCGCGTCACCATGGATGGCTGCGACTTCCGAGGCCGGATCACCCTGTACAGCGCACGCACGCGGCAGTTCAGTCTGAAGCACTGCCGCCTTGTCCGCTTCTACGCCGCCAATGCGTCTGTCGACGGCACTCTCCGAGTGCATCGTTCTCAGCTGGACGGCTTGCTGATGCTGGATGGAACGCACATCACCGGCGTCCTCGATCTCGATGGAAGCGTGCTGACCAACTCCGACGGTCCCTCCCTGGCTGCCAACCGGCTCCAGGTCGACGACCACATACGGATGCGCCACGGATTCAGCGCTGAGGGTGAGGTGTCGCTGCGCGGCGCTCACGTCGGTGGTGACCTCGACCTGAGTGACGCTCGATTGTCGAACCCTGGAAATGTGGCGCTGATGGTCGCGCAGACGCGTGTCGAGGGCGATGTGCTGTGCGACCGGATCAAGACGATGGGCCAGATCGACTTCGGGGGCGCCAAAGTCATGGGAGTGGTTCGCTTCTGGGGCGCGCGGCTGAGCAACCCGGACGGGAAGGCGCTGTACGGATACCACCTGGAGGTCGGCACGAGCCTGCACCTCAACAGCGGATTCGCGGCGGAAGGGAGCATCGAGCTTGCTGGAGCCAGGGTCAGTGGCCGGATCACCCTGAACGAGGCGCGGATCATGGCTCCCGGCCGCGTCGCGCTCGCCCTGCCGCACGCCCAGGCCGAAGAGGTGGATCTGCGGATGGCGCACCGGCCACAGGGCGTCGTCGACCTCCGTCACGCGGTGCTGGGAATCATCCGCGACGGACTGGAGAGCTGGCCGGACGAGTTGAAGCTCGACGGTCTTCGCTACGACCGGTTCGAGAACCCGCTGCCCCCGGGGCAGCGCGTCCGTTGGCTGCTCCGCGACGGCTCGGGGTACTCCCCGCAGCCCTTCGAACAACTGGCCCTGACCTACCGCTCGTTGGGCCACGAAGACGAGGCCCGCACGGTTTCGCTGCTCAAGGAACGTCTCCGCCGCAAGACCCTCCCACGGCCGGCACGGGTCTGGGGAGTCATTCAGGACATCACAGTCGGCTACGGCTATCGACCGATGCGCGCGGCGCTCTGGCTGTTGGCCCTGCTGGTGCTCGGCTCTGTCGTCTTCACCGTCCAGCGGCCCACCCGAGCCGACTCCGGTGGTACCGAGGCCTTCCATCCCGTGATCTTCACCCTCGACGTTCTGCTCCCCGTCATCGGGCTCGGACAAGGTACGGCGTTCACCCCCACGCCGGGCACTCAGTGGATCGGCTATCTGCTGACCGCCTCGGGGTGGATCCTCGCGACGACGATCGTCACCGGCGTCACACGTTCGCTCAACCGACGCTGATAGAACTCCGGAGGGTCTGTCTCGATCCCGGACCCAACAGCGCGGGGCCGCCCTTGTGGAGGGCGGCCCCGTACTGTCAGTGCCGTTCGGAACCTACTCGATATTGATCTTGAAGGTGCTGGTCCTGTTGCGGATGTCCTCGGCGTTGCCGCTCATCCGCAGGTTGCGGAAGGTGGCTTCACCGACGGCCGGGCCCTGGCCGGGCTCCGGGAGTTCGTTCGCCCAGACGCCGAATCCGGACTTGGCGTCGAAGGTGTCTCCGCTCTTCTTGGAGTTGGTGATCGAGATGTCGGTGAAGATCGTGTCCTTCACCGGGAACTGGGCTAGGCCACCGGAGTAGTTGGTCTGGAACATGACGCCTCCGTAGGTGGAGTCGTCGATGTCCACGTCGTTGACCCGGATGCCCTGGAAGACCTTGGAGGCGGAGAACGCCCAGATGGCGGGGAAGACCTGCGAGCCCCAGAAGTGGCCGCCCGTCCTTTCCAGGGAGACGTTCTCGATCGTCGTGGGCTCGGTCCCGAAGCCGTTCATCGGGTAGCCGAAGTCCAGCGAGGAGATCGTGATGCCGGAGTAGACCAGGGTGTCGGCGACGCGGATGTTGCGGAAGGTGTTGTTGTAGCCGCCGTAGACGGCGATTCCGGCCGCTCTCCAGGTGAGCGTCGACGTCAGGTTCTCGTAGAGGTTGTTCTTCTCGTCGGCGCCGCCGGCGTCGATCGCCGAGAAGAGAGCGAAGCTGTCGTCGCCCGTGGCGCGGGCGTCGTTGTTGACCACGTGGTTGTCCGTGGATCCGTTCGTCATGTTGATGCCGTCGGCGAACGTGTCCCGGATGCGGGTGTTCTTGATGGTCATGCTGTCGGTGTTGGCGCCCCAGTAGAGGCAGACCATGTGCTCGACCCAGACGTCGTCGATGGTGATGTCGGAGACGTTGGAGAAGTCGAACACCTTGCCCGGGCCGTCGATCCGGGACGTGTAGTTGCCGAAGTAGGCGAAGCCGCCGAAGGTCGAGCCCTTGGCGCCGGCCTCGGCCCGGAAGCCGACGTCGGTGTTCTCCTGCGAAGCGGGGGCACGGAAGCGGGTGAACCACGGCCCGGCTCCGACGACCTTGACCGCCTTGCCGTACACCTGGAACTTGCTGGAGGTCTCGTAGTCGCCTGCGGGCAGGTAGACGCCGACGAGCTTGCCCGTCGTGTCCATGCGGACCTTGTCGAGCGCGTTCTGCACGTCCTGGTGCGTGAAGCCGGTCGGGACCGTGTACGCGGCCGGGTCCGGGTTCGGGGCTGCCGTGGCCTGCTCGGTGTTGACGAAGTCGATGGCGTAGGTGGAGCTGTTGGCGGCGTCCTTCTGGAGCCGGATCTTCGAACCGGCCTGAACGGTCTTGCCGAGCAGCAGGTTCGCCTCGTCGTAGATGTGGCGCGGGGCACCGGAGCCGGGCGAGTTGCCGGGCGCGGTCTCGTTGCCGTAGAGCCAGGCGTACTTCGAGGTGAGGTCGATCGCCTTGAGGAACTGGCCGTCCACGTAGACGTCGAGCGTGGTGTCGGTGCCGTCCGGGATCGAGAAGCGGGTCACCAGACTGTTGGTCGCCGCCCGGGTCGTCCACTCCACGTACTGACCGGTTCCGGTGAGAGTCACCGCCTTGCGGCCGCTCGCCTCACCGGCGACGTCGCCGATGGTCCGGTTCGGGCCGACGACCTTGGCGCCGCCTCCGACGGTGCCGTCCTCGGCCTCGTACATGTCGTACGGCATGTCCGCGCCGCGGCCGACGAACAGGGCCTGGGTGGTGGTGTTGTTGGCCCGCTTGACCGGGAGTTCGTTGGCGTCGTCGGCGAGGACGGTCTTGACGGTGTACTTGCCGCTGACGGCAGTCCACGAACCGAGGCTGACGGGAGCGGTGGTCTGACCCGCCGCGATGGCGCCGCTGTAGGAGCCGGACAGCGTTCTGACTGTGGCGCCCTTGGAGTCCTGGAGCGTCAGCGTGACGCCGTGGGCACCGGACGCCGAGGCGCTCGATCCCTGGTTCTTGATCGCGACGGTGAACTTGACGTCGTCACCGGCGGAGGCGCTGGTGGGAGTCCAGGAGACCGGTGCGGCGATCAGGTCGGAGCTGGAGACGGGCTTGACGACGAGAGCGTCGGAGCGGGTGAAGGCGTTGTTCGCCTCGTTCTGCTCGATGACCTTGTTCGACGGATCCACTTCGGCACCGACCGGGTAACTGCCCGCGTCGCGGGTCCCGATGCCTGCGCTGACCGTCTTCGACTCACCGGCCGCGAGGGCCGGGACGTCCGCCGTGGCAGCCTTCGTCCCGCCGAGCGTGAAGTTCAGGTCGGTGGCCTTGGCCGCCTTGCTGCCGCTGTTGGTGACGGTCGCGGTGAGGCTGATGGCGTCCGACTCGACCGGGGCGGCGGGCGTGTTCGTGATGCCGGTGACCTTGAGGTCCGGGTTGGCGGCCGGGGTGCCGATCACCTGGAACTCGGCGACCTGCCCGCCCGGAGCACCGGAGTTGGCGGTGAACTTGAGCTGGATGTCGGCAGCGGAACCGGAGACCGGGATGGTCACGGTGTTGCCGCTGCCGGGCGAGAAGGTGTAGTCCTTCGCCGCGGCGAGGCCGGTGAAGGCCGTGGCGTCCTGGTCACGGCCGAGTACCTGGATGTTCTGCGTGCGCGTCGACCAGGCGGCGTCCGGATTGAGCTTGACGACAACCTGGCTCAGATCGGCGTTCGCACCCAGCTTGGTGGTGAGGGTGGCCGGGTAGGCACCGCCCGCACTCTCCCAATAGGTGCTGGTCAGACCGTCGTTCGCGTTGGTCGCGACGAAAGTGAAGGTGGACGAGGACGCCTCGATGGGCTTGCCCTGGGCGAGGTTGGAGCCGGGACCGGTCGGTGAGCCGGGCCGGGTGACGCTGTTGCTCGCCGTGGACACGTTCCCGGCCGCGTCCTTCGCCTTCACGGAGTAGGTGACCGTGGTCGCGGGCGACGGGGTGTCGGTGTACGTCGTGACGTCACCCGCCACGGACTTGACGAGCTGGTCGTTTCCGTAGACGTCGTAGCCGGTGACCTTCACGTTGTCGCTCGAAGCCTGCCAGGTGAGCTTCACGTCGCTGCCGGACTGCGTGTAGGCGAGGTTGCCGGGCGCCGTGGGGGCCTGGGTGTCTCCGCCCGAGCCCTGCCGGGTGACGCTGTTGCTGTTGGAGGAGACGTTCCCCGCGGCGTCCTTGGCCCGTACGAAGTACGTGATGTCGCTGCCGGCCGGCTGCGTGTCGGTATAGGTCAGCACGTTCCCGGCGACGCTCGCCCGCAGTTGGCCGTTGGCGTAGACGTCGTACCCGGTGACGGCCGTGTCGTCGCTCGCCGCGTTCCAGGTCAGCTTGATCTGCCCGGTGCCCGGCTCGGTGTAGGCCAGGTTCGACGGCGCGGTGGGCGCCTGGGTGTCGCCGCTCGCCGGTCCGTAGACCTCGAGCTCGGACAACTGCCCGGCGGGCCAACCGGTGTTGGCGGTGATCAGCGCACGCACGTAACGCGTCGTGGTGGTGTCGAAGCTGATGGTCGCCGACTGGTCGTTGCCGCTGTCGAAGGTGTACGCCTTCGAGGCCGTCAGGTCCGTGAAGTTCTGGTTGTCGGTGGAGCCCTGGATCTTGAGCGTCTGGCTGCGGCTCGGCCATCCACCGGGCAGTCGCAGCGCCACCTGGTTGACCTTGACCGATGATCCCAGATCGACCTGGATCCACTGCGGGAACGCGTTGTTCTTGCTCTCCCAGTAGGTGGCCCGGTTGCCGTCACCCGCGTTGGCAGCGCCGTACACGTCGGCGTGCCCACTTTCGCTGAAGGGCTTGCCCTGGGCGAGGTTGGGGGTCGACGCGGCGGTCGTCAGGACCTGCATCTCGGCGAGCTGAGCGGTGGCGGCGACCGAGTTCTTGCTGAAGTCGGCCCGTACGTACCGGGCGAGGGTCGCGGGGAAGGAGACGTTCACCGTGTTGCCGTTGCCGGGGCTGAACACGTACTGCGCCGACGACTTGAGCGTGACGAAGCTCTTGCCGTCGGCGCTGCCCTGCAGTGCCAGCGTCTGCTTGCGGGTCTGCCAGTCCTGGGGAAGGCGCAGCACGACCTGGCGGACGCGCAGGGTCCGCCCGAGGTCGGTCTGCACCCACTGGGCCGACTTCTTTCCGGCCTGCCAGTAGGTGTCGGCGTCGCCGTCGGTGACCTTGGCGGCCGGGTGTCCGCCACGGGCGCTGCCGGCCTTGGTCGCAGCGTCCGCGGCGGCGTCGGGACCGCCGGCCGCGTGGGCGCCGATGGCGGGCACCCCCAGAACCATGACGGCGGAGGCGAGCGCAGCGGTCGCTGCGCGCCGTCTCCAGGATCTCCGCTTGTGTCGAATCATGCGGGGTCACTCCCTGCGGAGGTTCGCGCGCCGGAGGGGGCGGCGAGGTCGGCTCGTTCCTGGGCAGAGCGGTGGCGCGGTACGACAGAGCGGCAGGAGCTGCCTGTACAGCCCTGCACGATCGCGAGAGAGGATCATGCGCAGCTTCTTGCGTTGTTTCATCGCAATATTGCAGAGTGATGCGAGTCCGTCTACGGTCAGTACGGCACAAGTTTCACCATCAACACCCGCGCCCCAGCGGTGAAGACGGAGCGCGCGCAGCCTCCAGACCGACGAACCGGCGATGCGCGAGGCCCGAAGGGCCGGCAGAAGCGGACGGGACGCCGCGGGAGCCCCGCTCCCCCGGACGCAATCTCCTTATCCCGCCTAGCGAAAGCCTCTCGCCCCCCCTCCAGAGGTACGCTTCGCCCGCGCCGCCATCGCCCGGCCTCACCTCCCGAGCTCATCGTTCCAGGCCTTGCGCCCTGCGATGCAAGCGAGCGCAAGTAGCGCAATTTTTTGCGCTCCCGTGCATCGCTGCTGAGGTGGCCGACCCGAGGACCACGCCGCATCCCTTTGCGGACCTGGCCCATCGGGACGACCGCCCGGTTGCGGGGCTCGCGCACCTGGGAGCGGATCACGCGGATGAATACGCCCGGTCTCGGGGTACCTCGCTCCCTGCCCAGCGCGCGGACTGCCCGCCGCGGCGAGGGCGTGTCACCGGGAAGCACCGTGGTGCGGGAAGCCCAGGACACGTTGACTGGGCAGGCCAACGCTCGCGCACACGGGCGGGCTTACTGATCGTTTCGCGCGGAGCCGGGGGTCCATGGGGTCGCGTGTTCCCGACCGGGCGGCGCTCACCGGCGTGATGTGTGTGCTGCGGACCGGCGGGTTCAGCCGTTGCCGGCCTCTCGTGCGACCTGTTCCAATCGGTTCCGGTACTCCTTCCACCATTCCTCATCGCCGGGCGCCACATTCTCCTTGCCCGGCAACCATCCGACGGACCCGTCCATGAGCTCGCGCAGGACGTCGGCGTGGCCTGCGTGCCGGTGAGTATCGCCGATCACGCGAACGACGACGTGATGCAGGGTCACCTCCCGTCGTTCCTCGGGCCACCACGGAACGTGGCCGATCGTATCCAGGGCCAGCGTCTCCATCGTGCTGTTGGAGTGCTCCCACGCCTGCCGGTACAGGCCCACGATCTGCTCACGCGACTCTTCCGCGGTGGCCCACATGTCCGCGTTGGAATCGGCATCCTCCGTGTACCACCACGGCGGAGGCTCCGCGTCGAAATACGGCCGCCCGAACGTGTCGCCGAAGTACGCCAACTCCACCCCCGTCACATGCTTGACCAGCCCCAGCAGATTGGTGCCGGTCGGCGTGAAAGGGCGACGGATGTCGTACTCGGAGAGACCCTCCAGCTTCCACAGCAAGGCATCGCGAGCGTCCTGCAGGTACCGGAGAAGGTCCGCTTTCGCATTCGATTCGATCATGTCTCGCAGTTTCCCACCCGCCACTGACACCGGGCTGCCCTCGCGCCGCGGCGCTCGAGCGGCGCCTTCACGGTCCCCGGCGCTTCGAGTCAATCAAAGAGGGCAACGAGCCCGATCACCCAGATCGCGAGGAACGCGAGGACAGCCACCAGACATCCGGTCGCCGCCAGGAAACCGGCGAAGGTGCTGCCCCTGTTGTCTGTCTCCCGGCTGGACGGCACCGTGTCCCAGTCGACGGGGTGCCCCAGGGCATCGGAGCAGGCTGCTCGTATCGCTGCCAGTTGCTGTCTGGCAAAGGCAGATTGGGCAAGCGACTCGGGGCCGTGCCAGGCAAGGGCCCTCATGCGCTGCGGAGCGGTGCGGTATCTCGCCTCGAAGGCCGAGGTCTCGGATGCGTCCCGGTCCTTGTCGAGGTACATCCAACGGCCCGCTTCGGCAGGCTCTCCATAGAGTCGGTACACCTCGGCCAGCCGACGACGAAGCATCAGATCGTCCGGAAAGGACGACACCAGTCCGCGCAGGCGCTGGCGCGCGACGGGAACCCGGCCGGCGGCCAGGTCCGCATCGACTTGGGAAAGGGTGTCTCTCAGCGGCATAAGAGCATGATCGGGTACCGCGGTTACCGCCGTCGACCTGGTTTCGCCGCCCAGCGCTCGCCTGCTCTCCAGGTCGAGGTTCAGTGAGATCAACTGAACTCCGCCGAGAGGGGACACTGCCGATACGGGACAGTCCCAGGGCGTGTGTCGAAGGTGCCTGGTGAGGATGGTGGAGAGCCCATTTGTGATCCAGAATGATGGGATGGTCACGCTGGAGACTCCCCGATTGATCCTGCGTCGCTGGCGCGAGGAAGACATTGCGCCCATGGCTGCCGTCAATGCCGACCCCGAGGTCATGCGGTGGATCCGTGACGGCAGCGTCCGTGACGAACAGCAGACTCGCGGCGGGGTCCAGGCATGGGAGAGCGAGTGGGAGTCACAGGGTTTCGGCCTGTTCGCCGTGGAGATCCGGTCCACTGGCGAACTGGCCGGGTTCACCGGCCTTTCGGTGCCCCACTTCTTGCCGGAGGTACTGCCGGCGGTTGAGGTCGGCTGGCGGCTGGGACGTTCCCACTGGGGGAAGGGCCTGGCCACCGAGGCCGCTGCGGCCGCTGTACGGTTCGGGTTCGAAGAGCGAGGGCTGGAACGGATCGTCAGCATCACTCAGGTGGGCAACGACGCCTCCGAACGGATCATGACCAAACTGGGGATGCATCTGGTCCGTGAGACCGTCAATCCCAGCTGCGGTCGGCCAGTGCGGGTGTTTGCGTTGTCGTCGGACCAGTACGTCACCACCACTCGTTGACACTCGCAGGCGTGGATGGCCACTCCCGTTTGCGGCATCGAGCGATGAGTTCCGATCCGAAGACAGGTCTTCTTGGACGGACGTGCTCGTGCGGTGCCAGTAGAGGCGCCGCTCAGTCCTCGGATCGTGGGCACCTACGAACTCGACCAAGCTTGATGACCGGTAAGGAGACTCCAGCGTGAGCGACATTGTGGTCCAGAAGATCGTCCGGCCTGAGCGCGCAGTATCGGGCCCGTGGCTGGAGGTGATCGCCTCGAATCTCGATTACCACCGAGCGACCTTCTTGTGGAAGTGCGAGGGCCTCTCGGATGCACAACTGCGGCTACGTCCTGTGAGGTCGTCGGCGTTGACCCTGCTGGGTCTCATGCGCCATCTGCAGGGGGTTGAGCGTGCCTGGTTCCAGCGGACGTTGGCCGGCACGACGCCTCGCTTCTTCCCCTATAGGACCTACGCCACCGCTGACGGTGGCGAGTGGTACGACGAGTCGGACGCTACGCCGGCCAGGGACGTCTACGAGGACTACCGAAAGGCGTGCGAGGAGTCGCGGCAGGTATTCGCGAAGGTGACCGTCGACCTCGCGCGCATCGTGCCGAATTCGGAGTTCGGTGACACCGATGTGCGGTTCGTCCTTGAGCACGTGATCGAGGAGTACGCCCGCCACGTCGGCCATGCGGATCTCCTCCGCGAGGCCATCGATGGCGCCACCGGCGAGTAGCCGACCGCTGCGCCCCACGAAGCGGCGTGCAACGCCTGTATCTACACGGTGTGGTTGGGGTAGCCAGCGGGTGAAGGGCCGGCCGAGATAGCCGGGTCGGGTGGTGGCCGTCTGGATGACGAAGTCCTCGTCGTCACTGCTGAGCAGGCGGGGCCGGCCTCTCGCCCAACCGCCACGAGCACCAACTCGGCGAACCTATGCGGTCACAGCCTTAGGTCGCCCTCAATCGGCGCTCATGTCGTACTCGTCGATGTCCAACGCGGCGCCGGTGACGGTGAGGAAGCTCAACGCGTCCCGGTCCAGGTGCCAGCCGAACAGATCGGGCCGGTCCGGCGCATCCGCGTCAGGAGTGTCCTGGTCGTCGAAGTAGCGCACGACGTGCAGCACGGCAGCGCTGCCTTCCTCGTCCTCGGCTGCCAGCCTCGCCGCGACTTCGGCGATGCGATCCCTACGCGGCCGGAGCCTTTCCAGGATGCGCGCGATCTGCTCGTCGACCCGCAGGCCGGGATCACGACACACGATCTTCCATCGATGAGCGACCGGAACGGTCGGAGACTCAGCGCTGCGGCTTCCCCGCACTGTCGTCTCGTCGGGCTCGATGCCCAGCCACGCGGTGATCTCCTGGGCGCTCGTGCGATGGCTGGTCAAGGCGAAGTAGGCGTACTGGCGAAGCGGCATTGCGCGAGCCTATGGCCCAGCACTCCCCCACTCACAGCCATTTGGGGCTCTCGGGAACCCAAGCCCCTCCAGACGAAGCCGACAGCGACGAGTACGAGCCCGAACACGATGAACAGAAGTCCGCCGGAACCTGAAGCGCCCGCGGGCGAGCGCCAGGGAGCAGCTGCGTCGATCGTTCGGGCGAGGGCGGTCAGAGCGGGTCGAGGCGCCGCTTGAGCAGGCAGAACTCGTTGCCTTCCGGATCGGCGAGGACGTTCCAGGACGCCTCCGCAGGCTGACCGATGTCGACGAGTTTGGCCCCGGCGGCCAGGAGGCGCTCGAGCTCGGCGTCCTGATCGCGGTCGGTGGGGTTGACGTCGATGTGCAGCCGGGCATGCCCGTTCTCGGGCTCGTCGTCGCGGATGAGGAAGATCGTCGGCTGCGGGCCGCCGAACCCTTCGCGCGGGCCGATCTCGATGCAGCCCTCCGCTTCGCGATCGAGCTCTACGAAGTCCAGGACCTCGCACCAGAACCGCGCCAGTACCTCAGGGTCGTGGCACTTGAGCACGATCTCACTGATACGGCATGCCATGGACGAAACCTACTCTCAGCGTGGGGACTGCCGGGGTGGCCGCACACACATCTCATGGGCTCCCGCAGGTAGAACAGCTCGTGACCGTACCGGGCGAGGCACGCGGGGTCGAATTGATTTCAGGCCCTCACCCGAAAACCCGGCCCGGCGAGGGCCGTCGGTCGCGCAGCAGGGCAGCCGGCCTGCCTCGATCCACGCGACACAAGACCACGTACGGAACCGCCAGGACCTGGGCACTCCCGCCAACTACGCCTGGCAGTACGGCAGTAGCCGCCGCGACCCACCCTCCAGTCACCATCTACGGCTGAGGGTCGCGGCTCGCGCCCGGCGGCAGCGAACCGCCGGGCCGCGTGCCTCGATCCTTCTCGATGACAACGGCGGAGGCGGAGAGGAGCGTCGCGGCGGCGAGGCTTCCCCAGAGGGCGGCCGAGCCGCGGGGTGCGAGAGCGGTGATGACCGCCGGGGAGATGGCGAGGCCGAAGCCGGTGGAGAGCTCGAAGCGGGCGAGGGCGCGTCCCACGGCATGGGCCGGGGCGAGGTCGGTGACGAGCGCGGTGGCGCTGCCGGCATAGATGATCTCGCCGATGGTGCAGACCACGGACACCATGGCGACGGCCGGGGCACCCCAGCCGTGGCCCAGGGAGGTGGCCACGAGGAAGCCGAGGTAGGACGCGGTGAGGACCACTCCGGCGAGGGCCAGCGCGGTGCGCCGGGTGAAGCGGAACATCAGGACGGTGACCGGAACCTGCAAGGTGACCACCAGTACCGTGTTGGCCACGAAGACGGCTGCCGACCACACCGGGGATGCGTGCAGCTGGGTGACCAGGACCAGAGGGAGCGCGATCTCGGGGACGTTGAGGCAGAACACGTAGACCACGTTGGCGGCCAGCAGCGCACGCATCCGGGGTGCGGGCCCGTCGTCCCTGTCCTTGGCCGGGGCCACGCCCGGATCCGCGTGCAGGTGGACCGACCATGCCAAGGTCGCCGCAGTGAGATAGGCGAGCCCGGTGACGGCTGCCAGCGCCTGCAACGCGGAGGTGCCGCCCGCGAGACAGGCGGTGGCGAGGAGCGCGCCCGCGCCCAGCCCGGCGTTGCGCAGGGCGCGGCCCGCAGCGAGAGCGGCGTCGCGTTCCCGGCCGTGGGCGATCGTGGCGACGAGAGCCGCGTGGGCGGCCGGCCAGGCCTGGTTGCCGATGCCGAGGAAGAGCGCAGCCGTCGCGAACATCCGGACGTGCCCGGTCGGGGTGGCCAGCAGCAGCGCAACTCCCAGCACCCGTACGAGCATCGACGCTGCCACGACCGTGCTGCGTGCGCCCCGGTCCAGCCATCGGCCCACCGCGGGCATGCACCCCAGACCCACCACGATGCCGACCGTCATGGCGATGCCGGTGACCGGCGCGGACAGCCTCACCACCGTCAGTCCGTAGAGCAGCAGAAAGGGGCGCAGCAGGCCGGTGCCGAGCGCGTCCACGACGAGGGCGACGGCGTAGCGGGGGCCTCCGGAGGCACGGACGAGGGCGCGGGGCCGGATCTTGGTGGTGGTTGCCATGGCGCCCAAGGTGCGTTCAACCGCCGGACAGGCCACGTCGGTTGACGGACTCCGTCAACCGACGGAGTCGACGGTCCTCCGGTCGGTGATGATGAGGGGTGACCTTGAGGATCGACATCAGCGGCCTGCCGTCCGAGCAACTGCGGTTCGCCGCCTCCCCGCTGGCCGAGCTGACCGCGATGCTGCACGTGCTGGCCGAACCCGGGCATCATCCGCAACTCGCCGACTGGGCCGGGGATGTCTGGGCCGGGCTGCGGCCGGAGTTGGCCGAGCGGTTGCGGGAGGCGGAGTTCCTCTGGCGTTCCTCACAGGCCGACTTCCTGCTCCCCGCCCGGCCTCGGCCGACCCTCGCCGAGGAGCTGGACGACGTGGACCGGATCGATGACGAGACGTTTGTGACGGCCGCGCTCGTCACCACGTGCGGCAGCAACCGGGTCCACTTCGGCGCGC
>NZ_JBHWVI010000042.1:0-50688 GCF_042737005.1 Streptomyces sp. NPDC060027 | reverse complement strand
GGAGCCCGGGGACGACCGGGTGGTCGGGCTGGTCGCCGCGCTGGCGTTCCCCGAGCGCCTCGCCCATGTGCAGGGCGGCTCCCACCTCATGGTCAACGGAACCCGCGCCGACGTCGGTGAGGGTTCCGTCCTGCGCGGTGCTCCCTGGCTCGCGGTGGCCGTCGCGGACCGTCCCGTCGGCAGGGGGCACGCGCGCGTGCGGCTCGCGGCCGTGATCGACGAGCGGACGGCACGGCGGGCCGCCGACGGTCTGTACTCCGAGGGCGACGAGGTCCACTGGGCCGAGGGCGATGTCGTCGCACGGCGGGTGGAGCGGCTGGGGGCGGTGGAGCTGGCCGTGCGGCCGTTGCGGAACGCGGACCCCGGGCTCGTACGGGAGGCGCTGCTCGAAGGGTTGCGGGAGGAGGGCTTCGGTCTGCTGCGGTGGTCGCCGGACGCCGAGGTGCTGCGGCAGCGGCTCGCGTTCCTGCGCCGGCGTCTCGGTGACCCGTGGCCGGACGTCTCGGGCGAGGCGCTGCACGCGCGCGTGGAGGAGTGGCTGGAGCCGGAGCTGAGCCGTGCCCGGCGGCGGGCGGACCTGGGGCGGATCGACGCCGGGCAGGCGCTGGCCCGGCTGCTGCCCTGGGCGACGGGGGAGGCGGCCCGGCTCGACGAGCTCGCGCCCGAGCGGATCGAGGTGCCGAGCGGGTCGAGGATCCGCGTCGACTACGCCGACCCCGGGCAGCCGGTGCTCGCCGTGAAGCTGCAGGAGATGTTCGGGCTGCACGCGTCGCCCGCCGTGGCCGGCGTGCCCGTTCTCGTGCATCTCCTCTCCCCCGCGGGCCGGCCCGCCGCGGTCACCGCCGATCTCGCGTCCTTCTGGAAGGACGGCTACAAGGGCGTGCGGGCCGAGCTGCGCGGCCGGTACCCCAAGCATCCGTGGCCCGAGGACCCGGCGACGGCCGAGCCGACGCGGTTCACGAACGCCCGGCTCAGGCGCTGACGGGCTCGGGGTCGGCCGCCGGAGCGGGTGCCGCGTCACCGGGCCTGCGGCTCCGGGCCTCCAGGTACAGCGAGAGGGACAGCAGGGCGGCGCCCAGGAGCAGGAAGCCCCAGGGGAGGTAGGAGGTCATCATCAGGACCAGGGTGCGGTTCGACTTGACCAGGTCGACGGTGTGCCTGATGTAGTCCTCCCGCATCTTCACGTGCCCGGCGAAGGCGGTGACCTTGTCCCGGTCGCCCAGGAGTGTGCCGCCGCGGAGTTCCTCCTTGTGGATCTCCTCGCCGTAGACGGGCGCTCCGGTGACCGGTTCGACCCAGAACCGGCGGACGGTGGTGTACCAGCGGGTGGTGCCGGTCTTGGCGACGGACTCCGGGGTGATCCCCTGGACGGGCATGACCTTGGGGAACTTCACCTTCGTCCAGGGGATGGTCTGCTCGAAGTAGTAGACCTCGACGCCCCGGAACGTCCGGGTGTCCTTGTAGTGGATGGGTGCGGAGGTGCGGGTCTGCGCGTCGAAGTACTCGTAGTCCCGTTTCTCCGTCCGGAAGGGCCATTTGAACTCGATGCCCTGGCGGGTGACGGGGTCGCCGTCGACGGACTCGCCGGTGGCGTGGACGGGGTCCTGGCTGTGCGCGTCGAAGATGTAGCGCTCGGGGAGCTTGGAGACCATCTTCCCGTCGGGGCCCTGGACGTAGGAGAGGGAGTCCCAGACGACGACGTCCCGGCCCGCGGTCCGCTCGATCCTCTCGGAGGCCTCCACATTGCCCTTGAGGGTCTGCACGACCGTGACCTTGGAGACCTTGTTGGCCCGCATGGTGCCGTAGTCGAGGAGGGTGGCGTCCTTCGCCTCCAGAACCATGTCCTGGTACTGGTTCGCCGGGATCTTGGCCAGGCGCGGGAAGGCGTACCAGCGCAGCAGCGGGGACAGCGCCGCGAAGAACACGGCGAGCGCGAGCAGGATCAGGCTTGCCTTGCGGCGCATCTCGACGGCCCTCCCGGTGCGTGCGTCAGGGGTGCTTGGGGACGGTGGTGAGCATCGGCTTCGGCGAGGTGTGGCCGGCCGGTGAGCCCATGGCCGTGATGGTCAGGACCAGCGCGAGCGCCACGGCGAGACCGGTCGCGGCGGCGATGAGGGCACGCATGCGGGCCTCCCGTGGGCCAGGAGCTGATACATCGTCAGGTCCGGCACCGTAGCAACGGCGGGCCGAGATGAGAACACGTCGCACACACAACGGACCGGGATCGGAACCGGGAACGGTGCGGGGCGCCCCTCCGGCGTGAGCGGAGGGGCGCCCCGGGGGCGCGCACTAGCCGCGCGGGTGGCGGCGCGGGGCTACGAAGCGGCGGCGGCCACCGTCAGTTCGACGGTCAGGGTCGCTCCGCCGGTGGTGGTGATGCGGAGCAGGAAGGTGCCGGTGGTGTCGTCGGCGTACAGCTTCGGCAGTTCGAGCAGGCCGTCGGCGTCGGTGGTCAGGGTGGTGAGGGTGCGTACGGTCCTGCCGTCCGCGTCCTTGAAGTAGGGGCCCTTGTCGTTCTCGGTGGCGTCGTCGGCGGACGTGACGAGGGTCGCGGTGGCGGCGACCTTGCCCGCGGCGGCGCCCTTGTAGGTGGCCTTCACCTCGACCTGGTCGGCGAACTCGCCGCCCGGCACGCAGGTCAGCGCGGTGTCGCCGGTGCGGGCCAGGGTGTCGGCCTGGCGCGCGGTGACGGTCGCGGCGTAGTCGAGGCCGGACATGACGCGGCCCACGACGGTGACGCGGACGGTGAAGTCACCGGTCTTCTCCCCGGCCACGAGCGCGGGCGCGGTGGCGGTGCCGAGCTTGTCGGTGACGACGGTGGCGACGCTCTCCCCGCCGGTGAAGGCCGCGTCCGTGTCGCCGATGATCGTGAACCGCACGCGGACCTTCGCGACGGCCTTGTCGGCGTCGTCCTCGGTGCGCACGACGACCTTGTGCGCGAACGTGTCGCCCGCCGTCGCCGTGAGCTGCCCGGTGTCCGCGTCCGCCAGGTGGTCCACCGTCTGGGTGGGCGTCGGCGGGGTGGTGGGCGGGCTCGTCGGGGGCGGTGTGGCGGGCGGGGTCGGGGTGGAGGGCGGCGACGGGTTCGCGGGCGGGGTCGGCTTCGGGGCGGGGCTCTTCGGACCGCCGCCGCCCGGCGTGTGGCCGGCCGGCGGGGAGGGCACCGGCGGCGTGGGGCCGGGGCTCGGTGTGGTCGTGCCGTCGCTGTTGTGCGAGGGCAGCGTGCCCGTGCCGTCCGGCACCTCGTGCGTGCCCTTGCGGTAGTACTGCAGCCACGACAGGACGGTGTGGAGGTAGGCCGTCGAGTTGTTGTAGCTGAGGATCGAGGCGTTCATCTGCGACTGGACCGACATGTCGTGGTCGAAGCGGCACAGGTAGTGCCCGGCGGCGAGCGCCGCGTCGTAGATGTTGTTGGGGTCCTTCTTGCCGTCGCCGTTGCCGTCGCGGCCCGCCCACTCCCACGTGGAGGGGATGAACTGCATCGGGCCCACCGCGCGGTCGTACGTGCTGTCGCCGTCGTACGCGCCGTTGTCGGTGTCCTTGATGCTGGCGAAGCCGTTGCCGTTGAGGACCGGGCCGAGGATCGGCGACAGGGTGGTGCCGGCCGCGTCGACGCGGCCGCCGCGGGCCTGGCCCGACTCGACCTTGCCGATGGCGGCGAGGAGCTGCCAGGGCAGGTTGCAGGTGGGCTTGGACTCGCGCAGCGACGCCTCGGCCTGCTTGTAGGCGTCCAGCACGGTCGCGGGGATGCCCGCCTCGGCGGAGCCCGCGGCGGCGGGAGTGCCCTCCCCCGTGGTCGGCGCGGGGTTCGGGCTCTCCAGCGGCGGAAGATCGGTGAAGTAGCGCGAGTTGCCGGTCGCGGTTCCGTCGCCCGCGTCGCTCACGTCCTGGCCCGTGTCGGCACCGGCCGACTGTCTGCCGTGGTCGTCGACGGTCGCTCCCGGGGCCTGGGAGGCGGACAGAGCCGCGACCGCGGCCGCGGCCACAGCGGTGGTTGCCGCGCCCTTGCGCAGCCTCCTGCCGAATTGCGCCGCCATTGAGTGAACCCCTCCCACGGACGACCGGCCCAGCCCGCCGTCTCTCAGATCCCAGTGCGCTTCCGCCACTTTCTCGGCCGTGCTCCCCGGCACGGCGACCCAGGCGACCCTACGACAACTTCCTTCGCGCGGGGACCCGTTCGCGCCCGGTATTCACCAGTTGGCCATGAGCCGTCGTCCCGCATACTGGCCGCCAGTGATCAACGGGCCGGACATACCCGGCCAACAGCAGCCGCAGGGAGACGACTTGCCCTTCACTCTCAGTCACGCGGCGGCCGTACTGCCCGCCGTACGCGGGGACGGAACCGGTCGTGGCCGGCTGATTCCCGCCGTTCTCGTGGCCGGTTCCTTCGCTCCCGACCTGACCTACTACGCGGCGAGCGTGCTGCCCGGGGCGATGGAGTTCGGCAGCTTCACCCACGCGTTCACCGGAGTGTTCACTGTCGACGTACTCATCGCGTGGGCGCTGGTGGGTGCCTGGTTGGTGCTGCGCGAACCGCTGGTGGCGCTGATGCCCGTCGCACGGCAGGGGCGCACGGCGCGGCTACTGCGCTGTGGGGCCACGCGCGAGCCGGTAGGCGCGCCGATGGTTCTGCGGTGGTATGTCTCCGCGGCGGTCGGCGCGCTGACGCATGTGGTGTGGGACGCGTTCACGCATCACGACCGGTGGGGGACGCGGCTCCTCCCCGTCCTCGGGCGGGACCTCGCGGGCTCGCCGCTCTACTGGTACGTCCAGTACGGCAGTTCGGCGGTGGCGGCCGCCGTGATCGTGACGTTCGTGGTGCTGGCGCTGCGCCGCACGCCGCACGGGCCGGCCGTGGGTGTGCCCGTACTGTCGGCGGCCGACCGATGGCTGGCCGGTGCGGTGATCGGGTGCTGTGCGCTGGTGGCGGCGGTACAGCGGGCGCTGCGCTGGTGGGCGTACTGGGGGTCCGTCGCGAAGCCGTGGGAGCTGATTCCGACGCTGTGTTTCGGCGGCGGCGCGGGCCTGGTCCTCGGCCTCGGCCTGTACGCCGCCGCCGTCAGGGTGTGGCGTCCCGCCCCCGCCCGTCCCGGCCCCGCGGCGTCCCGACCGGAGCCGAGCCGTCCTGCTCCCCGCTGACCCGGGGCTGCCGTTCGGATCAGGCCCCGGACGCGGAGCCGGGGCCCAGGAGCAGACCACGCCCACGGCTGAAGCCGCGGTGCACGGCCCGGGCGATGCGTTCGATCGCGCGGATCCCGTGCGCCGCCGCCGGGCGGGCCGCCGCCGGATGTGCCGTCGCCGAGTTGTCGTACGACAGGACGACAATGCGATAGGTGCGGGCGGGACCGGTGAAGGCGCCGGTCCCGTGCACGCGCCGGCCGTGCGCGGCCCGGGGCTGCCCACCGTCCTCGATGCGCGCCTTCGGGCCGCGCAGCATGCCGGAGGGCACACCCAGACGAGCCGACAGCGCCGCCCTCAGGTCGCGGGACGTCCGGGCGGTGCGGTCCGGTTCATGGGGGGAACGGCCGACCGCGGGCAGCTGGGCCGTGCCCGCTTCCGCGGCGACCGCGGGTACCGGCGCGAACAGCACCGGGACGACGGCCGCGGTCACCGTCACGGTCGCGACCACGACGGTCGTGGCCATGGCCGTACGGCGGTGGAGCCTGCGTATACCCATGCCCGCATCCTTACGGGCCCCTTCCGCGTCCGGCCCCTTTGCGAGGGCCACGCGAGTGACGGTTCGCTCCGGAACCACGGAAAGCGCGGAAGGCGCGTGGGAGCGCGGAAACCGCCCCGGGGCGAATCCTCCGCGGCCGTGGCCGTGCGGGCACGCGGGCCCGGCACCTCGCGGTGCCAGGGCCCGCGCCCGTAGTCCGAAGGCGGCGGTGAGCCGCCCCCGCGGACGCTAGTGCGCCGCGGACTCCCAGTCCGGGCCCGAACCGACGGAGACGTCCAGCGGCGCCCGGAGCTGGACGGCGGACGCCATCTCGCGGCGCAGCAGCTCCTCGGTCCTCTCCCGCTCGCCGGGGGCGATCTCCAGGACGATTTCGTCATGGACCTGGAGGAGCATGCGGGAGGTGAGCTTCGCCTCGCGCAGCGCCCGGTCCACATGGAGCATCGCGATCTTGACGATGTCGGCGGCCGTGCCCTGGATGGGCGCGTTGAGCGCCATGCGCTCGGCCGCCTCGCGGCGCTGCCGGTTGTCGCTGTTGAGATCCGGCAGATAGCGGCGGCGCCCGAAGAGCGTCGCGGTGTAGCCCGTCGCGCGGGCCTCGTCGACCACCCGACGCAGATAGTCCCGCACGCCGCCGAAGCGCTCGAAGTACGTGTCCATCAGCGCACGGGCCTCGCCCGCCTCGATGTTCAGCTGCTGGGAGAGACCGAAGGCCGACAGCCCGTAGGCGAGGCCGTACGACATCGCCTTGATCTTGCGGCGCATCTCGGCGTCGACCGCGGACCGCTCCACGGAGAACACCTGGGAGGCCACGGTGGTGTGCAGGTCCTCGCCGGAGGCGAACGCCTCCAACAGGCCCTCGTCCTCGGACAGATGGGCCATCACCCGCAGCTCGATCTGGCTGTAGTCCGCGGTCATGAGGGACTCGAAGCCCTCACCGACCACGAAGCCGCGGCGGATCGCGCGGCCCTCGTCCGTGCGGACCGGGATGTTCTGCAGGTTCGGATCGGTCGACGACAGACGCCCGGTCGCCGCGACCGTCTGGTTGTAGGTGGTGTGGATGCGGCCGTCCGCGGCGATCGACTTGATCAGGCCCTCGACGGTGACCCGCAGCTTGGCCTGCTCCCGGTGACGGAGCATGATCACGGGCAGTTCGTTCTCGGTCTGCGCCGCGAGCCAGGCCAGGGCGTCCGCGTCCGTCGTGTAGCCCGTCTTGGTCTTCTTGGTCTTCGGCAGGGCCAGCTCGCCGAAGAGGACTTCCTGGAGCTGCTTGGGCGAGCCGAGGTTGAACTCGTGGCCCGCGGCCGCGTGCGCCTCCTTCACGGCCTGCTGCACGGCCCCGGCGAACATCTGCTCCATGGCCTCCAGATGCGCCCTGTCCGCCGCGATGCCGTGCCGCTCCAGGCGGGCCAGCAGGCTGGACGTGGGCAGCTCCATGTCGCGCAGCAGGTCGGCCGCGCCGACCTCCTGGAGCTTCTCCCCGAACGCCTCGCCCAGGTCGAGGATCGTGCGGGCCTGCGTCATCAGCGCGTCGGCCTCGGCCTGCTCGTCCGTGCCGAAGGCGAGCTGGCCGTCGGCCGCGGCGGCGGGGCCGAGCTCCCGCCCCAGGTACTCCAGGGACAACGCGTCCAGCGCGAAGGAGCGGCGGCCCGGCTTGACCAGATAGGCGGCCAGCGCGGTGTCCATGGTCACGCCCTCGATGGTCCAGCCGTGCTCGGCGAAGACCCGCATCGCGCCCTTGGCGCTGTGCATGACCTTGTGCTTCCCGGGGTCGGCGAGCCACGTCGCGAACGCGTTTTCGTCGGACTCGTCCAGCTGGGACGGGTCGAACCAGACGGCCGCGCCCGCACCGGCCGCCAGGGCCACCTCGGCGACGGCACCCGTGCCCAGCGCCCACGAGTCGACCGTGGACATGCCCAGAACCGCCGTGCCGTGCTCGGCGAGCCACGGCTTCAGCTCGCCCGCGCCCAGCACCGCGCCGTCGATCTCGACGCCCTCGGCCACGGGCCGTGTCTCCTCGGCCTCCGCGGCCCCGGGGTCCACCGCGAGCAGCCGCTCGCGCAGCGAGGGGTTACGGATCTCCAGGGTGTCCAGGACCATCGCGAGAGCCGTACGGTCGTACGCGGCCCGCTCCAGGTCGGCGACCGTCCGGGGCAGCTCGACGTCCTTGACCATCTCGGTGAGACGGCGGTTGAGCTTCACCGCCTCCAGGTGGTCGCGCAGGTTCTGCCCGGCCTTGCCCTTGACCTCGTCGACCCGCTCGACCAGCTCCGCGAACGAACCGAACTGGTTGATCCACTTCGCGGCCGTCTTCTCGCCGACCCCGGGGATGCCCGGCAGGTTGTCCGACGGGTCGCCGCGCAGCGCCGCGAAGTCGGGGTACTGCGCCGGCGTCAGCCCGTACTTCTCGAAGACCTTCTCCGGAGTGAACCGGGTCAGCTCGGAGACACCCTTCGTCGGGTACAGCACCGTCGTGTGCTCGGAGACCAGCTGGAAGGAGTCGCGGTCGCCGGTGACGATCAGCACGTCGAAACCCTCGGCCTCGGCCTGGGTGGCGAGCGTCGCGATGATGTCGTCGGCCTCGAAGCCGTCCACCGCGAACCGCTGCGCGTGCATCGCGTCCAGCACCTCGCCGATCAGCTCGACCTGCCCCTTGAACTCGTCCGGGGTCTTCGACCTGTTCGCCTTGTACTCGGTGAACTCCTGGGAGCGCCAGGTCTTGCGCGAGACGTCGAACGCCACCGCGAAGTGCGTGGGCGACTCGTCGCGCAGCGTGTTCGCCAGCATCGACGCGAAACCATAGATGGCGTTCGTCGGCTGGCCCGTCGCGGTGGTGAAGTTCTCGGCGGGCAGCGCGAAGAACGCGCGGTAGGCCAGCGAGTGCCCATCCATGAGCATCAGCCGCGGACGGCCCGTACCTGCGGTTTTCTCGGTCTTCTTCGATGCTGTTTCTGCCACGCCCCCGATCCTGCCACGCCCCACTGACATCGAGAGCCCTCCCGGCCCGGCACGCTCCCGCCCGGCCCGCGCTCCCACGGCCCCCCACCTTCGCTGTCGGCCGCGCGTGCGAGGATCGAAGGGGTACGAGGAGACGCACACCGAGGTGCGCACGCGAAGGGGTTCAGCGATGGCCAGCAAGCCGCCGAAAAGCGATCCGGTCCAGGACGCGCCGCAGATCGCCGAACCCAAGCACGCCGCGGCCGGGCTGCCCGCCATCGGACACACCCTGCGCATCGCCCAGCAGCAGATGGGCGTGCGCCGCACCGCGCTCACCCTCCTGCGCGTCAACCAGAAGGACGGCTTCGACTGCCCGGGCTGCGCCTGGCCCGAGCCGGAGCACCGGCACGCGGCGGAGTTCTGCGAGAACGGCGCCAAGGCCGTCGCCGAGGAGGCCACCCTGCGCCGGGTGACCCCGGACTTCTTCGCCGCGCACCCCGTCTCCGACCTCGCCGGCCGCAGCGGCTACTGGCTCGGCCAGCAGGGACGCCTCACGCACCCCATGTACCTCCCCGAGGGCGCCGACCACTACGAGCCCATCGGCTGGGAGCGCGCCTTCGACATCGTCGCCGAGGAACTCGCGGCGCTCGGCTCCCCCGACGAGACCCTCTTCTACACCTCGGGCCGCACCAGCAACGAGGCCGCCTTCCTCTACCAGCTGTTCGCCCGCGAACTCGGCACGAACAACCTGCCGGACTGCTCGAACATGTGCCACGAGTCGTCGGGCTCCGCCCTCTCCGAGACCATCGGCATCGGCAAGGGCAGCGTCCTGCTCGACGACCTCTACCGGGCGGACCTGATCATCGTCGCCGGGCAGAACCCGGGCACGAACCACCCGCGCATGCTCTCGGCCCTGGAGAAGGCCAAGGCCAACGGCGCCCGGATCATCACCGTCAACCCGCTCCCCGAAGCGGGCATGGAACGCTTCAAGAACCCGCAGACCCCCCAGGGCATGATCAAGGGCGCCGCGCTCACCGACCTCTTCCTGCAGATCCGCCTCGGCGGCGACCAGGCCCTCTTCCGCCTGCTGAACAAGCTGATCCTCGCCACCGAGGGCGCCGTCGACGAGACGTTCGTCGCCGAACACACCCACGGTTTCGAGGACTTCGCCCGGGCCGCGAGCGCCGCCGACTGGGACGAGACACTCACCGCGACCGGCCTCACCCGCGACGCGATCGACGAGGCCCTGACCATGGTCCTCGCCTCCGAGCGCACCATCGTGTGCTGGGCCATGGGCCTCACCCAGCACAAGCACGCCGTTCCGACGATCCGGGAAGTCGTCAACTTCCTCCTCCTGCGCGGCAACATCGGCCGCCCGGGAGCCGGCGTCTGCCCGGTGCGCGGTCACTCGAACGTGCAGGGCGACCGCACCATGGGCATCTTCGAGCGCCCCGCCCCGGCCTTCCTCGACGCCCTGGAGAAGGAGTTCGGCTTCGCCCCGCCCCGCGAACACGGCTACGACGTCGTACGGGCCATCCGCGCGCTGCGCGACGGCGAGGCCAAGGTCTTCTTCGCCATGGGCGGCAACTTCGTCTCCGCGTCCCCCGACACCGACGTCACCGAGGCGGCCATGCGACGCGCCCGGCTGACCGTCCACGTCTCCACCAAGCTGAACCGCTCGCACGCCGTCACGGGCGCGCGTGCCCTCATCCTGCCCACCCTCGGACGCACCGAGCGCGACCTCCAGGGCAGCGGCGAGCAGTTCGTGACCGTCGAGGACTCCATGGGCATGGTGCACGCCTCACGGGGCCGCCTGGAGCCCGCGAGCCCGCACCTGCTGTCCGAGCCCGCCATCGTGGCCCGCCTCGCCCGCAGGGTCCTCGGCGAACGCAGCCACACCCCCTGGGAGGAGTTCGAGAAGGACTACGCGAGCATCCGCGACCGCATCGCGCGCGTGATCCCCGGCTTCCAGGACTTCAACGCCCGCGTGGCCGACCCGGCCGGCTTCGCCCTCCCGCACGCCCCCCGCGACGAGCGCCGCTTCCCGACGGCCACCGGCAAGGCCAACTTCACCGCCGCGCCCGTCGAGTACCCCGAGCTCCCAGAGGGCCGCCTGCTGCTGCAGACCCTGCGCTCCCACGACCAGTACAACACCACCATCTACGGACTCGACGACCGATACCGGGGCATCAAGAACGGCCGCCGGGTCGTCCTCGTCAACCCCGAGGACGCCCGCCGGCTGAAGCTCGCGGACGGCTCGTACGTCGACCTGGTCGGCGAATGGAAGGACGGCGTGGAGCGGCGCGCGCCCGGCTTCCGCCTCGTGCACTACCCGACCGCCCGAGGCTGCGCGGCCGCCTACTACCCCGAGACCAACGTCCTGGTCCCCCTCGACGCGACCGCCGACACCAGCAACACCCCTGCCAGCAAGTCCGTGGTCGTCCGTCTGGAACAATCGACAGCCGACTGAGCGTTCGCTCAGCGAGGAGAAACCACGACGAAGTGGTCCACGACGAACGGAGCCCGGCCCCATGGGCGAGCAGCACACCGTGAAGTTCCCGCAAGAGGTCCTCGACGAGTACGCCGCGCTCGGCATCGATCTGCCCGCGCTGTTCTCCGCGGGCCACCTCGGCAACCGCATGGGCGTCCAGATCGTCGAAGCCTCCGCGGACCGCGTCGTGGGCACCATGCCCGTGGAGGGCAACACCCAGCCCTACGGCCTCCTGCACGGAGGAGCCTCCGCCGTCCTCGCCGAGACCATCGGCTCCGTCGGCGCCATGCTCCACGGCGGCATCACCAAGATCGCCGTCGGCGTCGACCTGAACTGCACCCACCACCGCGGCGTCCGCTCCGGCCTCGTCACCGGCGTCGCCACCCCCGTCCACCGCGGCCGCACCTCGGCGACGTACGAGATCGCCATCACCGACGAGGACGGCAAGCGCGTCTGCAGCGCGCGCCTCACCTGCATCCTCAAGGACGCACCCCAGAGCTGACACCCGGGGACCCGGCCGCACCCCTCCGGGGCGCCCCGGGGCCTCACCGGACCTCCGAGGGGCCCTCAAGGGCCGTCTGAGGGCCCCTCGGGCGGCGGGAACACACGGGGCCCGCCCAGGAGCGTCCGCCTCCCGGGCGCCCAGCTCCCGGACGACCAGCCGGGGAAGCCCGGCCCCGGCACATCCCAACCCCGGCAGCCCTCGACCTCGGGGCCCCCCTCGGGAGCCCGGCCTCGGGAGCCCGGCCTCGGGAGCCCGGCCTCAAGAGCCTGGCCCTAAGAACCCGGCCTCAGGCACCCAACTCCCCAGCCCGCGCCGACCATTGGCGGAGTCACGTCCTCCGGGCCGGCGTGAGACATGACCGGCTTCGGGCCCGTCGAGCCGCACCACCCCGACGAAGCCGACGGCCCCACCAGAACGCCCCGCCGACCCGCCGAGAGCGAACCCCGCACACCTCGACGCCCGTTGGTCCGCACTCCCGCGCTCGCACCGACGCCCCGCCCAGGCTCCGATCATCATCGCGACCGCAACGGCCGCCCACCTCACCCCGAGCCCCGCCCACCCGGGCCCTTGTCCGCGTCCCGCCGGTGCCACCGCCCTCGGCCACAAGGGCCGCGACCCCGGGCCCGCCTCCTTCCGCTTCGAGGTCGACGTCGCCCCGCGGCATCCCCGTGACGGCCCACCAAGTGGGCGCCTGACCAACCCAGTTGAGCGCCATCACCGCGCCCCGGCTGCCACTGACAGTAAGGGCCGGAAATCTCCGCATGATCACGGCACGTAGCTCCGTATACGAGTGCGCCGCCCCACCGCGCGCCATCGAGCTCCCCCGCCTCGACCTGCTCATCAGCAACAAGACAGCACAGCAACAGCAAAGCTTTCACTTCGGCGGCACCTGCCCACGCGACCCGTGGACCGACCTGCGCGCCCGCCGCTTCCCCAACCCGCCCTCTCCCACACCCACTTCACCCGGACAAGACACCCACGACCGCCTCACGCGGCGGTAACAGTCGGTTACCTCTGCTGTAACGAAGCAATGCCCACGCCGCGAGGGGCCCCGCACCACGCCCCCCGCGCCGCGCCTCCACGGCGCCGCACCCCCGGCTTCCGCTCTCCGCCACGAACCCGGATCAGGGCGTTCTCACCATGCGAACACACAACCGTCTGCGACCAGCACACCGAAATGCTCCGATCGTCCGCCCCACACGCCCGGGGGGCTCCCCCGCATAACAAGAGCGTCACAGCCTTCCCTACGCTCCTCCCCACTCCCCCTACCTGCGCTTATAGTCACGGCCAGTCACCGCGCCGCCGGGCGCGTCACTGCACGGCCCTGCTTCATCCAGTACGGCCCGGCGAGACACACGGCCCCCACCCTGGGGTGCCGCGCCAGGGAGAGGATTCAACGTGCGACAGCGTTCCATGGTCATACTCACCGCCGTGCTCACAACGGGAGCACTCACGCTGACCGCCTGCGGCTCGCGCGACGACAGCGGCGACAGCAAGGGCGACAAGAAGACCGAGATCATCATCGGCGTCGACGCCCCGCTGACCGGTCAGAACTCCGCCACCGGCCTCGGCATCCAGGGCGGCGTCCAGATCGCCGTGGACGACGCCAACAAGAACAACACCGTTCCCGGTGTGACCTTCAAGGTCAAGGCGCTCGACGACAAGGCCATCCCGGCCTCCGGCCAGGCGAACGCCACCCAGCTCGTCCAGAACGACAAGGTCCTCGGCGTCGTCGGCCCGCTGAACTCCGGCGTCGCCACCCAGATGCAGCAGGTCTTCGACACCGCCGGCCTGGTCGAGATCTCGCCGTCCAACACGGCCCCCGAGCTCACCCAGGGCAAGAACTGGCAGACCGAGAAGACCCGCCCGTTCAAGACCTACTTCCGCACCGCCACCACCGACGCCCTCCAGGGCGGCTTCGCGGCCGACTACGCCTACAACACGCTGAAGAAGCGCAAGGTGTACGTGGTCGACGACAAGCAGACCTACGGCGCCGGCCTCGCCAAGCTCTTCAAGGCCGGCTTCACCAAGGCCGGCGGCAAGGTCGCGGGCGAGGACCACGTCAACACCGGCGACACGGACTTCTCGTCCCTCGTCACCAAGATCAAGAACGCCAAGGCCGACCTCGTCTACTACGGTGGCCAGTACGACGAGTCGGAGAAGCTCACCAAGCAGCTCAAGGACGGCGGAGTCAAGGTCCCGCTGTTCGGCGGTGACGGCATGTTCACCCCGACCTACATCGAGACCGCCGGCAAGACCTCCGAGGGCGACCTCGTCACCTCGGTCGGCCAGCCCGTCGACTCCCTGCCCTCGGCCGCCGACTTCATCAAGAAGTACAAGGCCTCCGGCCTCAAGGGCGACTACGGCACCTACGGTGGCTACTCCTACGACGCCGCCACGGCCATCATCAAGGCCATCGGCAACGTCGTGAAGGACGGCAAGATCCCGGACGGCGCCCGCGCCAAGATCGTCGCCGAGGTCCAGAAGACCAAGTTCGACGGCATCGCCGGCCCCGTCTCCTTCGACGAGTACGGCGACACCAACAACAAGCAGCTCACCGTCTACCAGGTCGTCGACGGCAAGTGGAAGGCCGTCAAGAGCGGCACGGCCAAGGGCTGATCCGCACCACCCGGGCCACTCCGGCGGACAGGTCCGAATCCAGGCACGGCGCCCCAGCGGCACCGCACGCCCGGACCGTCCGCCGGACAGGCCCTCAGCACAACCTCAGGGCCGCGCGGCCACGACCACACGTCACCGCGCGGCCCGCTTCATACGCCCTGCTCAATTCTCCCCACCACATGGAGGCCATGCGGTGAACACCCTGCCGCAGCAGCTGGCCAACGGGCTGTTCCTCGGCTCGATGTACGGGCTGATCGCCATCGGCTACACGATGGTGTACGGCATCGTCCAGCTCATCAACTTCGCCCACGGCGAGATCTTCATGACCGGCGGCTTCGGCGCACTCACGGTCTACCTCTACGTTCTGCCAAACGGCACATCCATGTGGATAGCCCTCCCAGCGATGCTGATAGGCGGCGGAATCGTCTCCGTCCTCATCGCCGTCGGGGCCGAACGCTTCGCCTACCGACCACTGCGCGGTGCGCCACGCCTCGCTCCCCTCATCACCGCCATCGGCCTGTCCCTCGCCCTGCAGCAGGTCGTCTTCAACGGGTACCCGGACGCCAAGACCGACATCACGTTCCCGCAGCTCCCCTTCGGGCCCCTGCACATCGGCTCCGTCAGCATCCAGAGCGGCAGCGTCTTCGTCATCATCGCCGCCCCCCTCTGCATGGCGGCCCTCGCCCTGTTCGTCAGCCTCTCCCGCACCGGCCGCGCCATGCAGGCCACCGCGCAGGACCCTGACACCGCACAGCTCATGGGCATCGACACCAACCGCATCATCGTCATCGCCTTCGCCATCGGCGGCTTCTTCGCCGCCGTCGCCGCCGTCGCCTACGGCCTGCGCTACGGCACGGTGAAGTACGACATGGGCTTCCAGATGGGCCTCAAGGCCTTCACCGCGGCCGTCCTCGGCGGCATCGGCAACATCTACGGCGCCATGATCGGCGGCCTCGTCCTCGGCCTCGCCGAGACCATGGCCACCAGCTACATCGACGGCATCCCGGGCATGCAGCAGCTCGGCGGCGGCGGCTGGTCCTCCGTCTGGGCCTTCGTACTCCTCATCCTCGTACTGCTGTTCAGGCCACAAGGCCTAGTCGGCGAACGCGTCGCGGACAGGGCGTGAGCACCATGGCAACCACCGAGACCACCACCGAGCGCGGCCTGATCGCACTCCCCGAGAGCGCCGCCCGCGCCCTCATCGCCTTCGGCGCCATCGCCACCATCGCCAGCACGTTCATGTCCTGGACCTACACGTCCGAATTCCCCGGGGACCTCACCTACTACGGCTCCCCGGCCGGACTCCAGATCCTCGCCCTCGTCGCCGGCGCCCTCACCCTCCTCTACGCCCTGACCCTCTGGAACGTCCGCGGACTCAACTGGCTCAACCCGGCGGGCGCCACCCAGCCCGTCGTCCTCGCCGCCACCTCCGCGTTCGCCGTCAGCTGGTTCAGCGCGATCGCCATCGCCGTCGACCTCAAGGGCCTCGTCGCACTCGACCCCGGCGCCTACGTCGCCGCCGTCGGCTCCCTGATCGCCCTCCTCGGCACCCTGGCACTCCCCAAGCCCGGTGACACCTTCAAGGACTACGTCACCAAGCCCGACCTCATCCCCCCGGCCGCCAAAATGGCCGGCTGGGGCGAGCGCCTCGTCATCACCGGCGCCACCGCCTTCGCGCTGATCGTCTTCACCTACGGCATCGGTGTCGACCCCGACGCAAGCGAAACGTTCCTGGGCTATCTGCTCCTCGTCGTCTTCGGCACCTGGGCCCTGCTCACCGCCGGACTCTTCGACCGCTTCGCCCAACTGAACGCCCGCCACAAGGGATTCGCCACCACCATGGCGTTCCTCGCCGCGGCGGTCTTCCCCTTCGTCGAGAGCAACGAGCACAACGCCAACCTCGGCGTGAACATCCTCGTCGTCGGAACCGTCGCCCTCGGCCTCAACATCGTCGTCGGCCTCACCGGACTCCTCGACCTCGGATACGTCGCCTTCCTCGGCGTCGGCGCCTACGCCGCAGCCCTCGTATCCGGCTCCGAGTTCTCCCGCTTCGCCGGCGTCCAGTTCCCCTTCTGGGCCGCCATGCTCACCGGCATGGCCGCGTCGCTCGTCTTCGGCGTCCTCATCGGCGCCCCCACCCTGCGACTGCGCGGCGACTACCTCGCCATCGTGACCCTGGGCTTCGGAGAGATCTTCCGCATCGCCGTCAACAACATGGACGGCGTCTCCGGACCCAACATCACCAACGGCCCCAACGGCATCTCCATGATCCCCGACCTCGACATCCTCGGGTTCAACTTCGGTGCCGCACACGCCATCGGTGGCATCACCCTCGGCCGCTTCGCGAACTACTTCCTGCTGATGCTGCTCATCACCGGACTCGTCGTCGTCGTGTTCAACCGCGCCGCCGACTCCCGGATCGGCCGCTCCTGGATCGCCATCCGCGAGGACGAGACCGCCGCCACCGCCATGGGCATCAACGGCTTCCGCGTGAAGCTCATCGCCTTCGCCCTCGGCGCCTCCCTCGCCGGCCTCGCCGGCACGGTCAGCGCCCACGTCGGCTACAGCGTCAACCCGGCCCCGTACCAGTTCGCCGGCTCCGTGCCCCCGAACTCCGCGTTCCTCCTCGCCGCGGTCGTCCTCGGCGGCATGGGTACCGTCAACGGACCCATCCTCGGCGCCACCCTGCTCTACCTCCTCCCCGAGAAGCTCAGCTTCCTCAAGGAGTACGAGCTCCTCGCCTTCGGCATCGCGCTCGTCATCCTGATGCGCTTCCGCCCCGAAGGCATCATCGCCAACCGTCGCAACCAGCTCGAGTTCCACGAGAGCGACGACAGCGACAAGACCGTCCACATCCCCGAACAAGGCCTGCCCGACTCCACCGTCGGCGTCACCAAGGCAGGGGCGTAACCAACATGACCACCACCACAGCCCCCAGCCCCGTCCTCGAAGCCACCGGCGTCACCATGCGCTTCGGCGGCCTCACCGCCGTACGCAACGTCGACCTCACCGTCAACGCCGGAGAGATCGTCGGCCTCATCGGCCCCAACGGCGCGGGCAAGACCACCTTCTTCAACTGCCTCACCGGTCTCTACGTCCCCACCGAGGGCAAGGTCGCCTACAAGGGCACGGTGCTGCCCCCGAAGCCGCACCTGGTCACCAGCGCCGGCATCGCCCGCACCTTCCAGAACATCCGGCTCTTCGCCAACATGACCGTCCTGGAAAACGTGCTCGTCGGACGCCACACCCGCACCAAGGAAGGCCTTTGGTCCGCCCTCCTCCGCGGCCCCGGCTTCCGCAAGGCGGAGGCGGCCTCCCGCGAACGCGCCATGGAACTGCTGGAGTTCATCGGCCTCGCCCACAAGGCCGACCACCTCTCCCGCAACCTCCCCTACGGCGAACAGCGCAAGCTGGAGATCGCGCGAGCCATGGCGAGCGAGCCGGGCCTCCTCCTCCTGGACGAGCCCACCGCCGGCATGAACCCCCAGGAAACCCGCGCGACCGAAGAACTCGTCTTCGCCATCCGCGACCGGGGCATCGCCGTCCTCGTCATCGAGCACGACATGCGCTTCATCTTCAACCTGTCCGACCGCGTGGCCTGCCTCGTCCAGGGCGAAAAGCTCGTCGAGGGAACGTCCGACGTCGTCCAGGGCGACGAGCGCGTCATCGCCGCCTACCTCGGCACCCCCTTCGAGGGCGCCCCCGGCGAAGAAGAACTCGCCGAGGTCGAAGCCGCCGAAGCCGCGGGAGCGGCCAAAGCCACCGAGACCCCCGTCGCGGTGACCACGGACACCGAGGAAGCCGCCGACGCCGAGGACACGGCGGAAGCCACCCCGGCCGAGGAAGCCGAAGAGACCCCGGAAACCGCGGAAACCGAGGAAGCCCCCGAGGACGCAGGAACAGCCGACGCCCCCGAGGCCGACGACTCCGCCGCCCCCGAAGCCTCCACGACACCCGCCGCGTCCGACGACTCCGACGCACAGGGCAGCAGCACCAGCAAGGAAGGAAACGCCCAGTGACCGCACTGCTCGAGGTCGAAGACCTCAAGGTCGCCTACGGCAAGATCGAAGCCGTCAAGGGCATCTCCTTCACCGTCGAAGCCGGCCAGATCGTCACCCTCATCGGCACCAACGGCGCCGGCAAGACGACGACCCTGCGCACCCTCTCCGGGCTCCTCAAGCCCAGCGGAGGCCGCATCCTCTTCGACGGCCAGCCCCTGGCCAACGTCCCCGCCCACAAGATCGTCGCCCTCGGACTCGCGCACTCCCCCGAGGGACGCCACATCTTCCCCCGCCTCACCATCACGGAGAACCTCCAGCTCGGAGCGTTCCTCCGCACCGACAAGGCGGGCATCGAGAAGGACATCCAGCGCGCCTACGACCTCTTCCCCATCCTGGGAGAACGCCGTAAGCAGGCCGCAGGCACCCTCTCCGGCGGCGAACAGCAGATGCTCGCCATGGGACGCGCCCTCATGTCCCAGCCCAAACTGCTCATGCTCGACGAACCCTCCATGGGCCTCTCGCCGATCATGATGCAGAAGATCCTCGCCACCATCGCCGAACTCAAGGCGTCCGGCACGACCATCCTGCTCGTCGAGCAGAACGCCCAGGCGGCGCTCTCCCTCGCCGACCAGGCACACGTCATGGAGGTCGGCAGCATCGTCCTCTCCGGCACCGGCCAGGACCTGCTCCACGACGAGTCCGTCCGCAAGGCGTACCTCGGCGAGGACTGACACTCCCCCGCGACCCCACCCGTCGCACGAAAAGGCCCGCACCTCCGTCAGGGGTGCGGGCCTCTTCCGTCCTCTCATCCGCGGACACGACGCGGATGAGAGCTCTTCGACACTCTCTTCGACAGGGCGCGGAACTAGCCCTTCGACGCCTTCTTCTCCTCGGCGTCCTCGATGACCGCCTCCGCGACCTGCTGCATCGACATACGACGGTCCATCGACGTCTTCTGGATCCACCGGAACGCCGCCGGCTCCGTCAGGCCGTACTCCGTCTGCAGAACCGACTTCGCACGGTCCACCAGCTTGCGCGTCTCCAGACGCTGCGTGAGATCCGCGATCTCACCCTCCAGCGCCTTCAGCTCCGCGAACCGGGACACCGCCATCTCGATCGCCGGCACCACGTCGCTCTTGCTGAACGGCTTCACCAGGTACGCCATCGCGCCCGCGTCACGGGCCCGCTCGACCAGGTCGCGCTGCGAGAACGCGGTCAGCATCAGCACCGGGGCGATCGACTCCTCGGCGATCTTCTCCGCCGCCGAGATGCCGTCCAGCTTCGGCATCTTCACATCGAGGATCACCAGGTCCGGCTTGTGCTCCCGGGCCAGCTCGACGGCCTGCTCACCGTCACCCGCCTCACCTACGACGGTGTAGCCCTCTTCCTCGAGCATCTCTTTGAGGTCGAGGCGGATCAGCGCCTCGTCCTCGGCGATGACGACACGGGTCGTCAGCGGAGGCACGTGCGACTTGTCGTCGTCGGGCGCGTCTACGGGCTGGGGCGACTCGGGGGCGGTCACGGGGGCTCCTCGTTCAGGGCGGGGTACTGCTCCCAAGAGCCTACCTAGCTGCGGTAAGGTGAGGGCACGGCGGGTGATCGCTACTCTCTGTTTCAGAGGAAGCCCCGGTAGCCCAGCGGTAGAGGCAATGGATTCAAAACCCATACAGCGTCGGTTCGAATCCGACTCGGGGTACTTTTCCTTGGATGCCAAGGTTGCTAGATGAAAGCGGATGTTCCCATTCTGGTGAACATCCGCTTTTTGCTGCGTGTCGCACCCGAACTGTCCACAGAGTGGCCATATGTACGACATGGGCACACGCAAGCGAGCACTGGCACTCGTTGCACAGGGGCGCAGTCTCAACTCGGTGAGCAAGGAGACCGGCGCCTCCCGAGCCGCGATCCGTTCCTGGCAGTCACGTATCGAGCCTCTGAGCGGAAACCGCTCACGACCATGCCCCAGGTGTCGCGTCACCCCTGAATCACCGGATGATCCTGCCGCGTACGCCTATCTACTGGGGCTCTACTTAGGAGACGGCTGCATCAGCGCCTCGCGGCGAGGTGTCCATTTCCTGCGCATCGCGTGTGCCGACGCGTGGCCCGGGCTCATCGAGGCCTGCGCGTCGGCGATGCAACTCATACGCCCCGACAACAAAATCCTCCGCGTCCGGAGCCAGGGCTGCCAGTACGTCACCTGCTCCAGCAAGCACTGGCCCTGCCTGTTCCCTCAGCACGGCCCCGGCAAGAAGCACGACCGCAAGATCGCTCTCGAACCCTGGCAACGGCGAATCGTCGATGCCCACCCTTGGGAATTCATCCGGGGGCTCATCCACTCGGACGGCTGCCGCATCACCAACTGGACGACGCGCCTCGTCGCCGGGGAAACGAAGCGCTACGAGTACCCCCGGTACTTCTTCACCAACAAGTCGTCCGACATCATGCGCCTCTTCACCGACACCCTCGACGCGGTCGGCGTCGACTGGAAACAGCCGAACTCCCGCAACATCTCCATCGCCCGCAAAGCCTCAGTAGCCCTCATGGACGCCCACGTGGGCCCCAAGTACTGACCGGCGACGGAGGAGGCACCTCCACCTGCTACTTGGGGCTGTCGTCCTCGCCGATGTGGTGGACGCGGACCAGGTTCGTGGAGCCGGTGACTCCGGGCGGGGAGCCGGCGGTGATCACGACGATGTCGCCCTTGGCGCAGCGGCCGTATTTGAGGAGGAGTTCGTCGACCTGGTCGACCATGGCGTCGGTGGAGTCGACGTGGGGGCCGAGGAAGGTTTCGACGCCCCAGGTGAGGTTGAGTTGGGAGCGGGTGGCGGGGGTGGGGGTGAAGGCGAGGAGGGGGATCGGGGAGCGATAGCGGGAGAGGCGGCGGACGGTGTCGCCGGACTGGGTGAAGGCGACGAGGAATTTGGCGCCGAGGAAGTCGCCCATTTCGGCTGCGGCGCGGGCGACGGCTCCGCCCTGGGTGCGGGGCTTGTTGCGTTCGGTCAGGGGCGGGAGGCCCTTGGCGAGGATGTCTTCTTCCGCCGCTTCGACGATGCGGGACATCGTCCTGACGGTTTCGATGGGGTATTTGCCGACGCTGGTTTCGCCGGAGAGCATGACGGCGTCGGTGCCGTCGATGACGGCGTTGGCGACGTCGGAGGCTTCGGCGCGGGTGGGGCGGGAGTTGTCGATCATCGAGTCGAGCATCTGGGTGGCGACGATGACCGGCTTGGCGTTGCGCTTGGCGAGTTTGATGGCGCGCTTCTGGACGATCGGGACCTGTTCCAGAGGCATTTCGACGCCGAGGTCGCCGCGGGCGACCATGATGCCGTCGAAGGCGGCGACGATGTCGTCGATGTTGTCGACGGCCTGGGGCTTTTCGACTTTGGCGATGACGGGGAGGCGGCGGCCTTCTTCGTCCATGATGCGGTGGACCGCGTCGATGTCCTTGCCGCTTCTGACGAAGGAGAGGGCGATGACGTCGAAGCCGGTGCGCAGGGCCCAGCGGAGGTCTTCTTCGTCCTTTTCGGAGAGGGCGGGGACGGAGACGGCGACGCCGGGGAGGTTGAGGCCTTTGTGGTCGGAGACCATGCCGCCTTCGATGACGGTGGTGTGGACGCGGGGTCCGTCGACGGTGGTGACTTCGAGGCAGACTTTGCCGTCGTCGACGAGGATGCGTTCACCGGGAGTGACGTCCGTTGCCAGTCCGTCGTAGGTGGTTCCGCAGGTCTGGCGGTCGCCTTCGGCGCCTTCTTCGACGGTGATGGTGAAGGTGTCTCCGCGTTCAAGGAGTACGGGGCCTTCGGTGAAGTGGCCGAGTCGGATCTTCGGGCCTTGAAGGTCGGCGAGGATGCCGACGCTGTGGCCGGTCTCGTCGGAGGCCTTTCGTACGTGCCGGTAGCGCTCCTCGTGTTCGGCGTGGGTGCCGTGGCTGAGGTTGAAGCGGGCTACGTCCATTCCGGCTTCGACCAGGGCTTTGATCTGGTCGTACGAGTCGGTGGCGGGGCCCAAGGTACAGACGATCTTTGCTCGGCGCATGGTTCGAGCCTAGGCCTTACCGGTCGGTAGAGAATTGGTCGCGCATGACTACTCAACAACCTTTGCGTGAAGGGTTATTGACAACTGTTGAATTGTGCGCCGGGGTGCTCTGATGAGCGGGGGGCGGCTCCCCGGGGCGCTTGGGTGCGTTCATCTGTCCGGTTTCTGTCCAGTATCCGTCGGTAGTGCGGTGGGTGCGTGGCAGAGCCGGCCGGTGACTTTCCGTGATTCTTCCGTGCGTGGCTAGAGCCGGGGTGGGGCCATGGTGAAGCGGGCGTTGACCTGGGCGTGGACGTGCTGGCGTTGGGGTTCGAGGTCGAGGGGGGCGGGTTCGTCCTCGGTGGGGCCGCCGCCGTAGGCGGATCTGCGCGTGGAGCGGGTGGACTGGGCGGCGAGGGCGTAGGGGTGGGTGTCCTCGGCGCCGATGTCGGCGAGTTCGACGAGGGCGGTGAGGGTGGTGTCGAGGGCTTCGGCGTATTCGCGGGCGCGTTGGACGGCTTCGCGGACGGCTTGCCGGCGGGCGTCGCGGTGGGCGGGTGAGTCGGGGCGGAGGGCCCACCAGGGGCCGTCGACCTGGGTGAGGTCGAGGTCGGCGAGGGCGGTGGTGAGTTCGCCGAGTGCGGTGAAGTCGGTGAGTTCGGCGTTGATGTGGACGTGTCCGTGGTAGGTGCGGACGCGTTCGCCGCGGCCGTGCCGGCCGAGTTCGGGGCTGATGGTGAAGGCGCCGGTTTCGAGGCGTTCGACGGCGTCGCCGTAGGTTTTGACGAGGTCGAGGGCGAGGGTGTTGCGGCGGGTGAGGTCGGCGAGGGCTTCGCGGCGGTCCTTGCCGCGGGCGCTGATGGAGATGCCGATGCGGGCGATCTCGGGGTCGACTTCGAGGTGGGCCTCGCCGCGGACGGCGATGCGGGGGGTGTCGGGGGTGCCGTAGGGGACGGCGGGTGGGGTCTGTTGCGTGGCTGGTTCGGGTCGGGTGTCGGGGGTGGGGGTGAAATCGGGATCCGAGTTGGGGGTCATACGTCCCACTCTGTCACTGGGCGGGGTGTGTGTGGTGCCGTCAGGTCATCAAATGGAAACCTCCTGGGCCTGTTGCGGGGGCCGGTGTTGGGGTCAGAATCTACGCGCGTCATTGACCTTTCCCGAGGAGTTCCAGACATGCCGTTGAACCGCCGCAAGTTCCTGAAGAAGTCCGCCGTGACGGGTGCGGGGGTGGCGCTCGCGGGTGCGGGCGCGGCTCCGGCGGCGCACGCCGCGGAGGCGAAGGGTGGTGCCAAGCCGGTGAAGCGGTACTCGTTGACGGTGCTGGGCACGACCGACCTGCACGGGCATGTCTTCAACTGGGACTACTTCAAGGACGCGGAGTACTCGGACAAGGCGGGCAACGCGCAGGGTCTGGCGCGGATCTCGACGCTGGTGAACAAGATCCGTGAGGAGAAGGGGCGTTGCAACACGCTGCTGCTCGACGCGGGTGACACGATCCAGGGCACGCCGCTGACGTACTACTACGCGAAGGTGGATCCGATCACCGCGAAGGGTGGTCCGGTGCACCCGATGGCGCAGGCGATGAACGCGATCGGCTACGACGCGGTGGCGCTCGGGAACCACGAGTTCAACTACGGCATCGAGACGCTGCGGAAGTTCGAGTCGCAGTGTCGTTTCCCGCTGTTGGGTGCGAACGCGCTGGACGCGAAGACGCTGAAGCCGGCGTTCCCTCCGTACTTCATCAAGAAGTTCCATGTCCATGGTGCGCCGCCGGTGAAGGTGGCGGTGCTGGGTCTGACGAACCCGGGTATCGCGATCTGGGACAAGGCGTATGTGCAGGGCAAGTTGACGTTCCCGGGGCTGGAGGAGCAGGCGGCGAAGTGGGTGCCGAAGCTGCGGTCGATGGGTGCGGACGTGGTGGTCGTGTCGGCGCATTCCGGTTCGTCGGGGACGTCGTCGTACGGTGACCAGTTGCCGTATGTGGAGAACTCGGCGGCGCTGGTGGCGCAGCAGGTGCCGGGGATCGACGCGATCCTGGTGGGTCACGCGCATCTGGAGATCCCGGAGCTGAAGGTCACGAACACGGCGTCGGGGAAGACGGTCGTGCTGTCGGAGCCGCTGGCGTACGCGGAGCGGTTGTCGGTGTTCGACTTCCAGTTGGTCTTCGAGAAGGGGCGCTGGACGGTCGAGTCGGTGGCTGCGTCGGTGCGTAACACGAACTCGGTGGCGGACGACCCGAAGATCACGCGGCTGCTGAAGGACGAGCACGACGTGGTGGTGGCGTACGTCAACCAGGTGGTCGGTACGGCGACGGAGACGTTGACGACGGTGGAGGCGCGTTACAAGGACGCTCCGATCATCGATCTGATCACCAAGGTGCAGGAGGACGTGGTCAAGGCTGCGCTGGTGGGGACGCAGTACGCGTCGCTGCCGGTGATCGCGCAGGCGTCGCCGTTCTCGCGGACGTCGGAGATCCCGGCGGGGGATGTGACGATCCGGGATCTGTCGAGCCTGTACGTGTACGACAACACGCTGGTGGCGAAGGTGATGACGGGTGCGCAGGTGCGGGCGTACCTGGAGTACTCGGCGAACTACTTCGTGCGGACGGCCGCGGGTGCGGTGATCGACACGGAGAAGCTGACGAACGCGAACAATCGTCCGGACTACAACTACGACTATGTATCGGGGCTGCGGTACGACATCGACATCGCGCAGGCCGAGGGTTCGCGGATCAAGAATCTGTCGTACAACGGTGTCGCGCTGGACGATGCGCAGCAGTTCGTGTTCGCGGTGAACAACTACCGTGCCAACGGTGGCGGTGCGTTCCCGCATGTGGCTTCGGCGACCGAGGTGTGGTCGGAGTCGACGGAGATCCGGACGCGGATCGCGGAGTGGGTGACGGCGAAGGGTTCGCTGGACCCGAAGGAGTTCGCGTCGGTGGACTGGAAGCTGACGCGTGACGGTACGCCCGTGTTCTAGGGCGGGCGGGGTTGGGTTGACGGCGTCGGCGCGGGTTTCTCGCGTCGGCGCCGTCGGCGTTGGGGCCCGCGTTGTGCTGCCGCTGTCACCTGCCCTCGACGAGGGGGATGAGGGGGACGAGGGGGGTGAGTGTCCGGGTTTCCTGGCCCTGGCGGGCGGAGGGGATGCGGGGGGTCAGTTCCAGGCCGAAGGTGGTGAAGGCCGTTCGGCCGGGGAGGGGGTAGGGGTCTTTGCCGGTGAGGGAGTTGAGGATGGTGGCGCTGCGCCAGGCGGCGAGGCCGAGGTCGGGGGCGCCGACGCCGTGGGTGTGGAGTTCGGCGTTCTGGACGTAGACGCGGCCGGTGACGGAGGGGTCGAGCATCAGGCGGAACTGATCGTCGATGCTGGGGCGTTGGGCCTGGTCGCGGCGGAGGTAGGGGTCGAGTCCGGTGAGGAGCGGGGCGATGGGGCGTTCACGGTAGCCGGTGGCGAGGACGACGGCGTCGGTGGTGAGGCGGGTGCGGGTGCCCTGTTGGCCGTGTTCGAGGTGGAGTTCGACTTTGGTGGTGGCGACGCGTCCGGCGGTGCGGACGGTGACGGCGGGGGTGAGGACGGCGTCGGGCCAGCCGCCGTGCAGGGTGCGGCGGTAGAGCTCGTCGTGGATGGCGGCGATGGTGTCGGCGTCGATGCCTTTGTGGAGTTGCCATTGGGCGGCGACGAGCCGGTCGCGGACGGGTTCGGTGAGGGCGTGGAAGTAGCGGGTGTAGTCGGGGGTGAAGTGTTCGAGGCCGAGTTTGGAGTACTCCATCGGGGCGAACGCTTCGGTGCGGGCGAGCCAGTGGATGTTCTCGTGTCCGGTGGGGCGGTTGCGCAGGAGGTCGAGGAAGACTTCGGCGCCTGACTGTCCGGCGCCGATGACGGTGATGTGTTCGGCGGTGAGGAACTGCTCGCGGTGTTTGAGGTAGTCGGCGGCGTGGATGACGGGTACGCCGGGGGCTTCGACGAGGGGTTTGAGTGGTTCGGGGATGTGGGGGGCGGTGCCGACGCCGAGGACGATGTTGCGGGTGTAGGTGCGGCCGAGGGCCTGGGCTTCGCCGTCGGTGTCGAGTTCGGTGAAGTCGACTTCGAAGAGCTGGTGTTCGGGGTTCCAGCGGACGGCGTCGGCCTGGTGTCCGAAGCGGAGTCCGGGGAGGTTGTCGGCGACCCAGCGGCAGTAGGCGTCGTATTCGGTGCGCTGGATGTGGAAGCGCTCGGCGAAGTAGAACGGGAAGAGGCGGTCGCGGTCCTTGAGGTAGTTGAGGAAGGACCAGGGGCTCTTGGGGTCGGCGAGGGTCACCAGGTCGGCGAGGAAGGGGACTTGGAGGGTGGCGCCGTCGATGAGGAGGCCGGGGTGCCAGTCGAAGCCGGGGCGTTGTTCGTAGAAGACGGTGTCGAGTTCGGTGAGGGGCTGGGCGAGGGCGGCGAGGGAGAGGTTGAAGGGGCCGATGCCGATGCCCACCAGGTCGCGGGGTGTTTCGGCGGCGGGGCGCTGGGGGTGGGGCGTCGGGCTCATCGGGGGGTGTGTCCTTCCACCAGTTTCAGGAGCGTGGCCAGGTCGCCGGGCCGGGTGTGGGGGTTGAGGAGGGTGGCTTTGAGCCAGCGGCGGCCGTCGACGGTGGCGCGGCCGAGGACGGCGCGGCCTTCGTTCAGGAGGGTGCGGCGTACGGCGGCGACGGTGTCGTCGGTGGCGTCGGTGGGCCGGAACAGGACGGTGCTGATGACCGGCCGGTCGTAGAGCTCGAAGCCGGGGTGGGCGGCGGTGAGGTCGGCGAGTTCGTGGGCGTGGGCGCAGACCTGGTCGACGAGGGCGCCGATGCCGTGCCGT
The DNA here is from genome assembly GCF_042737005.1 of Streptomyces sp. NPDC060027. Classification (NCBI taxonomy): domain Bacteria; kingdom Bacillati; phylum Actinomycetota; class Actinomycetes; order Kitasatosporales; family Streptomycetaceae; genus Streptomyces; species Streptomyces sp. NPDC060027. The sequence continues at coordinate 23,628 of NZ_JBHWVI010000042.1, read as the reverse complement.
CCGAGGGTTTTGAGGGTGACGGCGATCTTGAGGATGTCGGGGCGTCGGGTGGTGCGCAGGGAGCGGCCGAGCAGGTCGGGCAGGCCGGCTTCGGTGTCGTCGTCGGCGTTGAGGTAGTCGGCTCGGTGTCCGAGGGTGGTGAGGTCGGCGGGGTCGCGGACGGCGAGGAGTCCGGCGGCGACGGGCTGCCAGCCGAGTTTGTGCAGGTCGAGGGTGACGGTGTCGGCGCGGGCGAGTCCGTCGAGTTTGGTGCGGTGCCGGTCGCTGAAGAGGAGGCCTCCGCCGTAGGCGGCGTCGATGTGGAGGCGGGCGCCGTGGGTGGCGCAGAGGTCGGCGATGTCGGGCAGGGGGTCGATGAGTCCGGCGTCGGTGGTGCCGGCGGTGGCGGCGACGAGGAGGGGGCCGTGGAGGTGGGTGAGGGCGCTGTCGAGGGCGGCGGGGTCGAGGGTGCCGGCGGGGGCGGGGACGACGACGGGTTCGGGGAGGCCGAGGAGCCAGGCGGCGCGGTGGAGGGAGTGGTGGGCGTTGGCTCCGTGGACGAGTTGGACGGTGCCGTGTTTCTCGCGGGCGAGGAGGAGGGCGAGTTGGTTGGACTCGGTGCCGCCGGTGGTGACGAGGGCGTCGCTGTCGGTGCCGTGGACCTCGTGGGCGAGGGTCCGGGTGAGGAGTGCTTCGAGTTCGGAGGCGGCGGGGGCCTGGTCCCAGGAGTCGAGGGAGGGGTTGAGGGCGGAGGCGGCGAGGTCGGCGGCGGTGGCGACGGCGAGGGGTGGGCAGTGCAGGTGGGCGGCGCACAGGGGGTCGGCGGGGTCGGCTGCGCCTTCGGCGAGGGCGCGTACGAGGGTGTGCAGGGCGTCGTCGCTGCCGTGCTGGGGCAGGAGGTCGCCGGCGGCGTCGCGGAGGCGCCGGGCGACCTGTTCGGGCCCTCCGGCGGGGAGGGGTCCGCCGCGTGCGGCGGTGCCTTGGGTGAGCGCGTCGAGGACGGTGTCGAGCAGGGGCCGCAGTGCGTGGGGGCCTTGGGGGCCTGAGGCGAGGGGCGGCGTGCTCATGGGTGTCCTCCGGTGGACGCGCGGCGGGGTACGTCCCCGGCGTCTACGCGTTTTGGGCAGGTGTGCCCGCCAAGGACAACGATTCGGCCCCCTGTGGGGGTACTGCCGTACGGAGGAATTGTGGGGACGGGCGGGTGTGCCGGGCCCTGTCGCAGGGGGCGTTCGGGCTGGTCGGGCCTGAACGCCCGTGTACGCGAACGCCGGAGGGGCTGGGGTCAGCCTCTCCGGCGTTCGAGGAGCGGGGTTCGGGGCAGAACCGGGGACCCCTGGGGTCAGACCTCCCCTGAGGTCAGGCCTCCCCCTCGGGTCAGGCCTCCCCCTCGGGTCAGGCCTCCCCTGGGGTCTGGGCCTCCCTCACCCGCAAGGCCCGTGCGAGGTCGTCGAGTTGGTCGGCGAGTTTGCGGCGCAGGGCCGGGATGGGGTTGGCGTCGCTGAGGCAGGCCTCGCCGAGGGCGAGGGTCTCGGGGGAGACGGCGTGGGCGGGGAAGGCCCAGCGGCCGGCGGCTTCGGCGATGGCGGGTCCGCGCCGTCCGGCGACGGCGACGGCTTCGGGCCAGTAGCGCTCGACGTACGCGCGGACGAGGTCGGTCTGTTCGGGCTGCCAGAAGCCCTGGGCGGTGGCGGTGAACAGGTAGTTGGAGAGGTCGTCGGTGGCGAACATCGCGTCCCAGGCGGCGCGCTTGGCCTGCGGGTCGGGCAGTGCGGCACGGCAGCGGGCGGCGCCTTCCTGGCCGGTGGCGCTGGGGTCCTGGACGAGTTCGGCGTCGATCACGGCGTCGTCGACGGCGCCGAGGACGGAGAGCCGACCGAGGATGCGCCAGCGCAGCTCGGGGTCGAGCTCGGGGCCGCCGGGGACGGTGCCCTCGGAGAACCAGGCGCTGATGGTGTCGGGGTGGGCGGCGACGTCGATGAAGTGGCGTACGGCGGTGAGGCGCAGGCCGGGGTGGGAGCCGTCCTCGGTGCGGCGGATGAGGTCGCGGCACAGGGCGGTGAGGGTGGCGAGGGCGGTGGGGCGTTCCTCGGGGCGCAGGAACCGGTCGGCGACGTGGAGGGTCGCGAAGGACAGGACGCCTTGGACGAGGGCGAGGTCGGTCTCGTGCGGCAGGTGGGTACGGGCGGCTTCGATGTAGGCCATGGCGGGGAGTTCGCCGTCGCGTACGGCGTCGCGCAGGGCGTTCCAGACGACGGCCCGGGTGAGGGGGTCGGGGAGGCCGGAGAGGGCGGCTCGTACGGTCTGGAAGGACCTGGTGTCGAAGCGGACCTTGGCGTAGGAGAGGTCGCCGTCGTTGAGGAGGAGCAGGTCGGGGCGGCGGCCGGGGCGGGGATCCGCGGGGTCGGCCTGGGGGACGTCGAGTTCGAAGCGGTCGCGCAGGACCAGGCGGTCGCTCTCGCCGGGGACGGTGTCGTACGCGCCGGCGGCGATGCGGTGGGGGCGGCTGCCCTCGTGGTCGAAGGTGAGCTGCCATTGGCCGTCGGCTTCGGTGATCGCGGGCCTGAGGGTGTCGACGCCGGTGGTGCGCAGCCAGGCGTCGGCCCAGGCGTGTACGTCGCGTTCGGTGGCGGAGGCGAGGTTGTCGATGAAGTCGGCGAGGGTGGCGTTGCCGAACTTGTGGCGGGCGAAGTGGGTGTTGATGCCGGCGAGGAAGTCCTTCTCGCCGAGCCAGGCGACGAGTTGGCGCAGGGCGGAGGCGCCCTTGGCGTAGGAGATGCCGTCGAAGTTGAGCATGGCGGACGCGGTGTCGGGGACCGAGTCGGGGTCGGGGGCGACGGGGTGGGTGGAGGGGCGCTGGTCGGCGTCGTAGCCCCAGGACTTGCGGGCGACGCCGAAGTCGACCCAGGTGTCCGTGAAGCGGGTGGCTTCGGTGAGGGTCTGGTAGCCCATGTACTCGGCGAAGGACTCGTTGAGCCAGATGTCGTCCCACCAGCGCAGGGTGACGAGGTCGCCGAACCACATGTGGGCCATTTCGTGGGCGATGACCATGGCGCGGGTCTGGCGTTCGGTGTCGGTGACGGCGGAGCGGTAGATGAACTCGTCGCGGAAGGTGACGAGTCCGGGGTTCTCCATGGCGCCGGCGTTGAATTCGGGGACGAACGCCTGGTCGTAGGAGTCGAAGGGGTAGGGCTCGTCGAACTTCTCGTGGTAGCGGTCGTAGCAGGCGCGGGTGACGTCGAGGATCTCGTCGGCGTCGGCGTCGAGGTACGGGGCGAGGGAGCGGCGGCAGTGGAGGCCGAAGGGGAGGCCGCGGTGCTCGGTGCGTACGGAGTGCCAGGGGCCGGCGGCGACGGCGACGAGGTAGGTGGAGATGAGGGGGGTCGGCGCGGCCTTCCAGTGGCCGTGTCCGAGGTGTTCGGTGACGCCGTTGGCGAGGACGGTCCAGCCTTCGGGTGCGGTGACGGTCAGCTCGAAGACGGACTTGAGGTCGGGCTGGTCGAAGGCGGCGAAGACGCGCTGGACGTCTTCCATGAAGAGCTGGGTGTAGAGGTAGGTCTCGCCGTCGGTGGGGTCGGTGAAGCGGTGCATGCCCTCCCCGGTGCGGGAGTAGCGCATGCGCGCGTCGACGCGCAGCTCGTGCTCGCCGGCGGTGAGGCCCTTGAGGGGCAGCCGGTTCTCGTCGAGGGTCTCGGGGTCGAGGGGCCGGCCGTCGAGGGTGACGGAGCGCAGTTCGACGGGCTTCAGTTCGACGAAGGTGTCCGCGGCGGCGCGGGTGGTGAACCGGATGACGGTGAGGGAGTCGAAGGTCTCGTCCCCTCCGGTCACGTCGAGTTCGATCCCGTAGTGGTGGACATCGAGGAGCTTGGCACGGGTCTGCGCTTCGTCGCGCGTCAGTACGGACATGAGCACATGCTGCCCGATGCGGCAGACGGGACACAGTGGTGGCCCGGTATGCGCGCTTTGTCGCTTCCTGGTCACAGGCTGCGGTCACGGCGTGCGGCCCTGTTCCATCCGGTCGCGGTCCCGCGGTGGGCGCGGGTCCTGTGGGGGCGGGTCCTGTGGGGGCCGGCGGCGGCCGGGGATGTGCGCGTGCGTCGGAGGTGCTTCCCGGCGAGGACGGGAGTGGCGTGCTCGGCGGCGTCCACGGGCGCGGTGTGTTCGGCAGGAACCGCGCGGGAGGGCGCTGTGCGGGATGCCCGCCGCGGCCCGCCGGTGTCACTCCCCCGTGCCGGCCGTGTCGGCCGTGTCGCCGCCCGCGTCGTCGGCGATGCGCTCGTGGTGCCGGATGACCTCGGCGATGATGAACGTGAGCAGCTTTTCGGCGAAGGCCGGATCGAGCTTGGCGTTCTCGGCGAGGCGGCGCAGCCGGGCGATCTGGTGGGCCTCGCGGGAGGGGTCTGCGGGCGGCAGCTGGTGGGCTGCTTTGAGGTGGCCGACCTGCTGGGTGCATTTGAAGCGTTCCGCGAGCATGTGGACGACGGCGGCGTCGATGTTGTCGATGCTGTCGCGCAGCCGGGCGAGTTCCGTGCTGACGGCGGGATCGACTTCCTGGGGCTTGCTGGTGGTCATGAAAGTCAACCCTACGTGGCCCGTGGGGGTTCGATCATGGGCGGATCGTCGGGGTCCGGGACGCGGTCGTTCCGGTCGCCGGGGGCGGTGCGGCGCTGTTGTTCGCGGAAGCGGGCGGGGGGTGTGCCGACGCGGCGGGTGAAGAGGCGGGAGAAGTAGGCGGGGTCGTCGTAGCCGACGCGGCGGGCGACGGCGGCGACGGGAAGTTGGGTGGCGGCGAGGAGTTCCTTGGCGTGGGCGAGGCGGATGCCGAGGAGGTAGTCCTTGGGGCCGCGTCCGGCGCCGCGGCGGACGGCGGTGCGCAGTTCGGCGGGGGTCATGCCGTGCCGGGCCGCGTGGTCGGCGACGGACATCGGCTTGAACGCGTCGCGGGCGAGGGCCTGGAGGACTTCGTCGCCGTCGGGGGCGAGGTCGGCGCGGGCGCGGCGCAGGGCGACGAGGAGTTCGTGGACGGCGGCGCCGGTCTCGACGTCGAGGAGGGGGTTGTCGCGGCGGGCGGCGCGGGCGATGCGGGCGACGACGGTGCGGGCGCCGGCCGCGTCGGAGAGGGGGACGACGGGCCGGCCGGGTTCGATGTAGCCGAGTTCGGTGTACGTCGTGGTGGCGGGCCCGGTGAAGTCGACGAAGCACTCGTCCCAGGCGGGGTCGGGCCCGTAGTGGTGGGGGGTGCCGGGGGTGAGCCAGATCAGGGCGGGCGCGGTGACCGGGTGGTGTCGTCCGTCGGGGGTGCGGTACCAGCCGCTGCCCTCGCTGATCAGGACGGCGACGTGGTGGTCGAGGGTGCGGGGGCCGACGGCGGGCAGTTCGCCGTGCTGAAGGCCGACGCCGAGGCAGCCGAGGCCGAGGCGGAGGTGGACGGGGCCGGGGGTGAGGTAGCGCGTCCAGGTCTGGTACATCCGTGTTCGTCCCGCCCGGTCGGTCTCTTCGTTCCGTCCAATCAGCGACGATCTTTGTCCATGGACGCGCCCGCCGCCAGGGGTGATGGTGTGGCCATGAGCGAGTTCGCGGTGGGGGACACCGACTTTCTGCTGGACGGGCGCCCGGTGCGGCTGCTGTCCGGCGCGCTGCACTACTTCCGGGTGCACGAGGAGCAGTGGGCGCACCGGCTGGGGATGCTGCGGGCGCTGGGGCTGAACTGTGTGGAGACGTACGTTCCGTGGAATCTGCACGAGCCGCGTCCCGGCGAGGTGCGGGATGTGGCCGCGCTGGGCCGTTTCCTGGACGCGGCGCGCGCGGCGGGGCTGTGGGCGATCGTGCGGCCGGGTCCGTACATCTGCGCGGAGTGGGACAACGGCGGGCTGCCGTACTGGCTGACGGGGCGGCCGCGGACCCGGGACGCGGAGTACCGGGGGCAGGTGGAGCGCTGGTTCCGTGTGCTGCTGCCGGAGATCGTGTCGCGGCAGGTCGACCGCGGCGGTCCGGTGCTGATGGTGCAGGTGGAGAACGAGTACGGCAGTTACGGCTCGGACGGGGTGTATCTGGGGTGGCTGGCGGAGCTGTTGCGCGCCGAGGGTGTGCGCGTTCCGCTGTTCACGTCGGACGGCCCCGAGGATCACATGCTGACGGGCGGCTCGGTGCCCGGTGTCCTGGTGACGGCGAACTTCGGTTCGGGTGCGCGCGAGGCGTTCGCGGTGGTGCGGCGGCATCGGCCCGTGGGGCCGCTGATGTGCATGGAGTTCTGGTGCGGCTGGTTCGACCACTGGGGCGCCGGTCATGTCGTCCGTGATCCGGCGGACGCGGCGCGTGAGTTGCGGGAGATCCTGGAGTGCGGGGCGTCGGTCAATCTGTACATGGCGCACGGCGGGACCAACTTCGCGGGCTGGGCGGGTGCCACCCGGGGTGGCGGCGCGCTGCACGACGGTCCGCTGGAGCCGGACGTCACGTCCTACGACTACGACGCCCCGATCGACGAACTCGGGCGCCCGACCGAGAAGTTCTGGCGTTTCCGGGAGGTTCTCGCCGCGTACGCGGAGGGCCCCCTGCCCGATCCGCCGCCGGCGCCGGCCCGGCTGGGCGTGTCCGCGACGGTCGGTCTTCGCGGGTGGGCCTCGGCGGACGCCGTGCTGGAGGCGGTGGGGGGTGTCGGGGCGGAGTACGCCGTGCCGCCGACGTTCGAGGAACTGGGCGTGGACCGGGGGCTGGTCAAGTACGAGGTGAGCGTGCCGGGACCCAGGCAGCCGTACCCGCTGTCGGTGCGGGGGCTGCGGGATCTGGCGGTCGTGTACGTGGACGGGGTGCGGGCCGGGGTGCTCACGGAGGACGAGCCGGTGGCGGGGCACGCGCGGGTGGAGCTGTGGGTGGAGTCACTCGGGCGGGTCAACTACGGGCCGCGGTCGGGCGAGTCGAAGGGCATCACCGGGGGTGTGCTGCACGAGCGGCAGTATCTGCACGGGGTGCGGGCGCGGGGGCTGCGGCTGGACGCGCTGGACGGGGAGGTCGGGCGGGTGCCGTTCGGGGAGGTGCCGGGGGACGGCTCCCCCGGGCTGTACCGCGGCACGGTCGAGGTGAGCGGCGCCGGGGACGCCTTCCTCGAACTCCCGGGCTGGACGCGGGGGTTCGTGTGGATCAACGGGTTCAATCTGGGCCGCTACTGGTCCGTGGGGCCGCAGCGTTCGCTGTACGTGCCCGGTCCGGTCCTGCGTGAGGGCGTCAACGACGTGTGGGTGCTGGAGTTCGAGACGGCCGGCCGGGCGGTCCCGGACGCCGCGAACGCTTCGGGTGCGCCGGGCGAGCGGGGCGAGATGTCGGCGGTGCTGTCGCCGCCGGTCCTGCGCAGGCCCGACCCGGCCTCTCCGGCGCCGCGGGCCGCGCGGACGCGTGAGGTGAACTCGTAGGACCGGCCGGCCTGTTCGGCAGGCATGCGGGTGGTCCGACGGGTCTCCGGCGGACCTCCGCCTGGCGTCCGGCGAACCTCCGCCTGGCGTCCGGTGGCCGGGAACGCCGCTACGGCTGTCCGCCGGTGAGCGTCTTGTGGAAGTGCACGTCCTGGTGCCCGCCCGGGATGCCGTCCGTGCGGCCGGTCTCCCGGTAGCCGTGCCCGCGGTAGAAGTCGGGGGCCTGGAAGGTGAACGAGGAGACGATCATCTCGGCGCAGCCTCGCCGGACGCTCTCCTCCTCGGCCGCCCGGAGCAGTCTGCTGCCCCAGCCCGCGTGCCGCTGGTCGGCCCGTACCCACAGCATGTCGACGGCGCAGCAGCTGCCCCATACCCAGGCGGTGAGCCCGCCGACGAGTTCTCCGTCGGCGTCGGTCACCCGGACCGAGAGCGGCTCGGGTTCACCGGCACCCGTCGCCGTCGCGTTGAAGGCGGTGAGTTCGTCGTCTAGGCGCTGCTGCAGGGCCGCGTCCTCGGCGCCGATCAGCAACGACGCGGGGACGGGCTGGTGGTGTCGGCTGGTCATGGCGGCGAGTATGCCAACGCCGGGGCCGGCCGCCGGACCCATTCTCCCGCCCGCCCGTTCCCCGCGGGCGTCCACGGCTCCCGGGACGACACCGCGCGGCGGTCGCCCGCGACCGGGATCGCGGGCGCCGCGCGTACTGGCACCGGTGCCGGTGGTGCTGGTGGCACCGGGTCCGGTGGTGCCGGTGGTGCCGGTGGTGCCGGTGGCACGGTGTTGGTGCTGTTGGTGCTGTGCCGGTGGTACCGGTGGAACGTCCGGCGGTGTCAGAGCCCGGCGGCGGCCCTGGCTATGTCGGCCGCGAAGGTCGAGACCTCGCTGTACACGCCGGGGTATCCGGGCCGCGCGCAGCCCTCGCCCCAGCTGACGATCCCGACCTGGATGTAGGCGCCCGTGTCGTCCTTGCGGAACATGGGTCCGCCGGAGTCGCCCTGACAGGTGTCGACGCCGCCCTGGGCGACGAATCCGGCGCAGATCTCGTCACCGGGGACGAGATCGCTGCCGTACGCCTGCTTACAGGTGGCGTCGTCGACGAAGGGGACGGTGGCCTTGAGCAGGTAGCGCTGCTGTCCGCCGCCCTCGCGGGCGGCGCCCCAGCCGGCCACGGTGAAGTCGCCGTTGTTGAAGGCGGTGCTGGTGGCGATCTTCAGGGTGGGCTGCTCGACGGGCTTGGCGAGTTTGATGAGGGCCCAGTCCTTGCCCTTGCCGTTGTAGCCGGGGGCCTGGAGCACCTTCGTCGACTTGACCTTGACAGCGCTGCTGCTCTGCAGGTCCACGACGCCGGTGGTGGCGGTGATGGAGGTGTTGGTGCCCGAGCCGTTCACGCAGTGCGCGGCGGTCAGGACGATGCTCTTGGTGTAGAGGGCTCCGCCGCAGCCCATGGAGAGGCGGACCATGAACGGGAACTCGCCCTGCGCGGCGCGCGTGCCGCCGACGACGGGAGCGGGTGCCGCGTGTGCGGTCAGCGGCTGGAGGGACACGGCGGCGAGGGCGACCGCGCCGACGGTGAGCAGTCTTCTGATGACGCCGTACTTCTTGAGAGACTTCAACGCGCTTCCTTTCGTGGGGGGTTGTCCGCACGGCAGACGCACAGAAACGCTTGATGGCATGCTCCTGCCAAGCTGGTGGGGATTATGAGGACCGGCCGCCGGAGCGGGCAAGAGACGCAATCCGGCCAGACACCGCCCCGCCCGGGCCCGCGGCGCCCGCCGCCGGCAGGAACCCCGCTTACAGTGGAGAGGAGTTCCGGCGTCTTCTGGGGGTGCGGACGTGGCGAACGGTGGACCCGTCGAGCACGGCTACCCGCATCTGGACACGGTGCGGGCGTCGATCACGGCCCTCTACAAGCGGCTCTCGTACGACACCATCCACACCTTCGCGACCAGCGTGGCCCCCGCCGACGTGGCCTTCGCCGACATCGACGACCTGCATCTGGGCGCCCAGCGGGTGGCCCGCGAGATGGTGCGGCACTACCGGCTGCCGGACGCCCGGATGATCGTCGGCTTCCGCGAGATGACCCACGCGGCGCACGTCGAACTCGCCGCGGGACCCGAGTACTTCATCGAGCTGAACGACCGCTTCCGCACCCACCGCAGGGACATCGGCGCCGCCCTCGCCCACGAGGTGATGCACGTGTATCTGCACCGCCTCGACCTCTCGTTCCCCGGTACCCGCGACACCGAGATCCTCACCGACACGGCCGCGGCCTACCTCGGCGCCGGCTGGCTCCTGCTCGACGCGTACCGCGAGGACGCCGCGTCCTCGCAGAAGCTCGGCTATCTGACACCCGAGGAGTACGGATACGTCCTCGCCAAGCGCGCCCTGGTCTTCGGCGAGGACCCCTCGGTGTGGTTCACCAGCCCGCAGGCGTACACCGCGTACGCCAAGGGCATGGCGCGGGCCCGCCGGGACGAGCAGCAGCCCCCGCTGACCGCCGCGGGCTGGGCGGGCCGCCGCCGCTACGCCAGGGACCGCCGCCACGCGCAGGACCACGGCACCCCCGACCACTCCGGAGTCCCCTACGCCTTCGCGCCCGACGACCGCGGCCCGCTGCGCGTCTCCTTCCCGTGCCCGACCTGCCACCAGCGCATCAGGGTGCCGGTGCGCGGCCGGGTACGAGCACGGTGCGCGCTGTGCCGGACGGTGCTGGAGTGCGACACGTGACGGACGAGCCTCCTGCGGCCCGAGGGGAGGAAGGACACCCGAGGGGTGGGCGGAGGTGAGGCGGAACACCCCAAAAGCCTTTGCCTCGCGTGTCCCTGGTGAGCGAGGGTCGAAGGATGAGCACGAACGACCCCGCCGCACGACTCTTCCCCGCCCTGTACGAGGGGGACGAGGACGCGGTCGTACGGCTGCTGCGCGCCGGGGTGAGCGCCGAGGCGGTCGACGAGGACGGCCAGAGCGCTCTGTACCTGGCGGCGGTGAGCGACCAGCCCGGCATGGTACGGCTGCTGCTGGCCGCCGGCGCCGACCCCGACCGCCTCAGCCTGGGCACGGACGCCCCGCTGTGCGGCGCGGCCTGCGGCGGCCACACGGAGGTGGTCCACGCCCTGCTCGCGGCCGGGGCCGGCCCGAACACCGTGGAGGAGTTCGGTTTAACCGCCCTGACCTGGGCCTTGCGTGGGGGCCACACCGCGGTGGCGAAGGCGCTCCTCGACGCGGGCGCGGACCCGGACCGGCCCGGACCGGCGGGCGAGCCTCCGCTCGTGACGGCCGCACACCGGGGCTCCGTCGGCTGCGTTCGGGCCCTGCTCGCGCACGGGGCGGGCGCGCGGGCCGAGGCACTGGCGGAAGCCCGCCGGCTGCTCGGCGTCGACCTCGAAGCCGAACTCCTGGCGGGCCTGACCCGCACGCACGGCCCCGGCCACCCCTCGGTCACCCACCGCCACCCGTCCCCCGAGGGCATCACCGTCGAGGTCCAGTTCCTCGACGCCGAGGGCCGCCCCTTCGCCGGCGACGACCTCCAGACCGGCCACGCGGAGATCGCCGCTCTGCTGGAGGCGGGCGCGGCCCGTCCCGGGCGCTGAACCTCCGGGCGTCCAGGGGGCGGCACGGTGTCGCGCGCACCGACCCCAGGACGGGAGTCACCGAGTCCGCACCGCGTGCCGTCGACCGAGCCGGAACACCCGCCCGCGTCTCCGAGGCACCGTCGTACCGCCCCGAACCCACCACCTCCGTCCCCGCAAAAACGCCGCCCCGGAGTCCCGCCTCCGTCCCCGCGGAAACGCCGCCCCGAAGTCCCGCCTCCCCTCCCCCTCACCCTCCCTCTCCCGCTCTTCTCTCTGGCGGGGTGCCGTACACCCCGAAATCCCCGCCTCTCCCGGTCCCTACCCGGCTCCGTACACCGCCCCGGGAGTCTCCGCCTCCGTCAGGAGCTTGCGGACCGTTTCGCCGGCCTCCGCCGGGCTCCAGCGGGACCCCTTGTCGGCGCTCGGGCCCGGCCGCCAGCCCTCCATCACGGTGATCCGGCCGCCCTCGGTCTCGAAGACGCGGCCGGTGACCCCGGCGCTCGCGGCCGATCCGAGCCAGACGACCAGCGGCGAGACATTGCCGGGGGCCATGGCGTCGAAGCCGCTGCCGGGGGCGGTCATGGTGTCGGCGAAGGTCCGCTCGGTCATCCGGGTGCGGGCGGCCGGGGCGATGGCGTTGACCTGGACGCCGTAGCGCCCCATCTCGGCCGCCGCGACCAGCGTCAGCCCGACGATGCCGGCCTTGGCGGCACTGTAGTTGCCCTGCCCGACCGACCCCAGCAGGCCCGCTCCGCTGCTGGTGTTGACGACCCTGGCGTCGGGTGCGCGGCCCGCCTTCGCCTCCGCCCGCCAGTGCGCCGCCGCGTGCTTGAGGGGCAGGAAGTGCCCCTTCAGATGGACCCGCGTCACCGCGTCCCAGTCGTCCTCGTCGAGGTTGACCAGCATCCGGTCGCGCAGAAACCCGGCGTTGTTGACCAGCGTGTCGAGCCGCCCGTACGTCTCCAGGGCGGTGCGGACGAGGGACGCGGCGCCCTCGGTCGTGGCGATGTCACCGCCGTGGGTCACCGCTTCGCCGCCCGCCGCGCGGATCTCCTCGGCCACCTGCCGGGCCGGGCTGTCCGGTCCGGGGGTGCCGTCGAGGCCGACGCCGAGGTCGTTCACGACGAGCAGGGCGCCCTCGGCGGCGTATGCCAGCGCGTGCGCCCTGCCGAGCCCGCGGCCCGCGCCCGTGACGATCACGACCCGCCCCTCACACAGCAATCGTGCGCTCATCCCACGTCTCCCTGCTGGTCCTTGTTGGCGGTGGCGGCGTCCAGGAAGGCGGGCCGCTCGCCGCCTCCGTGGACGAGGATCGAGGCACCGCTGATGTACGCGGCGGCGTCCGAGGCGAGGAAGACGGCGGCCCCGCCGACGTCGGACGGCTGGGCGAGGCGGCCCAGCGGGACGGTACGGGCGACGGCGGCGACGCCGTCCTCGCCGCCGTAGTGCAGATGGGCCAGTTCGGTGCGGACCATGCCGACGACCAGGGTGTTGACGCGGATCTCCGGGGCCCATTCGACGGCCATGGAGCGGGCCAGGTTCTCCAGTCCCGCCTTGGCCGCGCCGTAGGCCGCCGAGCCGGGCGAGGGGCGCGACCCGCTCACGCTGCCGATCATCACGATCGAACCCCGGGCCCGTCTGAGGTGCTCGTACGCGGCGATCGACGCGGTGAGCGGGACGGTGAGGTTGAGCTCGATCACGCGGGCGTGCCGCTCGGCGTCCGCCTCGGCGAGGGGCCGGTAGGGGGCGCCGCCCGCGTTGTTGACCAGGACGTCGAGCCGGGGCAGGGCGTCGAAGAAGGCTCGCACGGCGGCCGGGTCGCGCAGGTCGACGGGGACGAAGTCGACCTTTTCCAGGGGGACTTCGGGCGGTCGGCGGGCACAGACCACGACCTGCGCGCCCGCCCGTACGAAGGCCCGCGCGATACCGGCCCCGACCCCCCGGGTGCCGCCGGTGACGACGACGGTCCGGCCGCCTAGGTCCACGGCCGCACCTCGGCGATCCATGGTGTCCACGTTGTCCACAGGGCCTCCCGCGCGGCTGCGATCGCTGCTAGTTTCGCATCACACCTAACAAACGTTTGGTGGAAAGGTAGCTGATGTGCCCATGGGTGTCTCCACCTCGTCCCCGGAAAAGGGGATTTCCGTCGTCACGGTCGACTACCCGCCGGTGAACGCGCTGCCGGTGCGGGGCTGGTTCGACCTCGCCGACGCCGTGCGCGCGGCGGGCCGCGACCCCGGGACCCGCTGTGTCGTCCTGACCGCCGAGGGGCGCGGTTTCAACGCGGGCGTCGACATCAAGGAGATGCAGCGCGACACCACCGGTCACGGCGCGCTGATCGGCGCCAACCGAGGCTGCTCCGAGGCCTTCGCCGCGGTGTACGAGTGCGAGGTCCCCGTCGTCGCGGCGGTGCACGGCTTCTGCCTGGGCGGCGGCATAGGACTCGTGGGGAACGCGGACGCGATCGTGGCGAGCGAGGACGCCACCTTCGGCCTGCCCGAGCTGGACCGGGGCGCGCTCGGCGCCGCCACGCATCTGGCCCGTCTCGTCCCGCAGCACCTGATGCGCGCCCTGTACTACACCTCTCGCACGGCGACCGCGGCCGAGCTGCACACCCACGGCTCGGTGTGGCGGGTCGTACCGCTCGGGGAACTGCGCCCGGCCGCGCTGGAACTGGCGCGCGAGATAGCCACCAAGGACGGACAGCTCATCCGGCTGGCCAAGGCCGCCATCAACGGCATCGATCCCGTCGACGTGCGCCGCAGCTACCGCTTCGAGCAGGGCTTCACCTTCGAGGCCAATCTCAGCGGGATCGCCGACCGCGTCCGCGACACCTTCGGCAAGGAGGCCCACCGGTGAGCGACAAGACCATGTCGGTGCGGGACGTCGTGGGCCGGCTGGAGAGCGGGATGACCCTCGGCATCGGCGGCTGGGGCTCGCGCCGCAAACCGATGGCCCTGGTCAGAGCACTGCTCCGCACCGGGATCACCGATCTCACCGTCGTCGCGTACGGCGGCCCGGACGTCGGCCTGCTCGCCGCCGCCGGACGGATCCGCACCCTGGTCACCGCCTTCGCGACCCTCGACTCCATCCCGCTCGAACCGCACTACCGCGCGGCCCGTGAGCGCGGCGCGTTCGAGCTGACGGAGGTCGACGAGGCGATGTTCATGTGGGGGCTGCACGCCGCGGCGAACCGGCTGCCGTTCCTCCCGGTGCGCGCGGGGCTCGGCTCGGACGTGATGCGGGTCAACCCTGAGCTGAGGACGGTCACTTCGCCCTATCCCGACGCGGCCACCGGGATACGGGAGGAGCTGGTCGCCATGCCCGCGCTGCGCCTGGACGCGGCTCTGGTCCACATGAACCGGGCGGACCGGCTCGGCAACGGCCAGTACCTGGGCCCGGACCCGTACTTCGACGACCTGTTCTGCGAGGCCGCGGACACGGCGTACGTCTCCTGCGAGCGGATCGTCGACACGGCGGAGCTGACCAAGGAGGCCGCGCCGCAGACCCTGCTGCTCCGGCGGTCGGCCGTCACGGGCGTGGTGGAGACGCCGAACGGCGCGCACTTCACCTCGTGCGTCCCGGACTACGGGCGGGACGAGGCCTTCCAGAAGCTGTACGCGACCACGCCGTACACCGAGTTCGCCGAGCGCTTCCTCGGCGGCGACGAACACGCCTATCAGAGGGCCGTCCAGGCCTGGCGGAAGGAGCGGGACCAGTGAGCGTCGGTCGAGCCGAGTACTGCGTGATCGCCTGTGCCGAGGCCTGGCGGGACAACGGCGAGGTGCTCGCCAGTCCCATGGGCCTGATCCCGTCCATCGGCGCCCGGCTGGCCCGGCGCACCTTCTCGCCCGATCTGCTGCTGACCGACGGCGAGGCGCTGCTCGTCGGCCCCGACGGCACCACCGAGGGCTGGCTGCCGTACCGCGGGCATCTCACGGCGGTGACCGGCGGGCGGCGGCACGTGATGATGGGCGCGAGCCAGATCGACCGCTTCGGCAACCAGAACATCTCCTGCGTCGGCGACTGGTCCCGGCCCCGGCGCCAGCTGCTGGGTGTGCGCGGGGCACCGGTCAACACCCTGAACAACCCGACCAGTTACTGGATCCCGAAGCACTCTCCGCGCGTCTTCGTGGAGCGGGTCGACATGGTGTGCGGGGTGGGGTACGACCGGGCCGCCGCCGCGGGGCCGAGTGCCACCCGCTTCCATCGCCTCCCCCGGGTGGTGACCGACCTCGCCGTCCTCGACTTCGCGACGCCCGACCACTCGATGCGGCTGGCCTCCGTCCACCCGGGCGTCACCCCCGAGCAGGTCCGGGAGGCAACGGGGTTCGAGCTGACGATCCCGGACGAGGTTCCGTTCACCCGCGAACCGACCGCGGAGGAGCTGGAGTTGATCCGCGCGGTGCTCGACCCGAAGGGCCTGCGAGATCGGGAGGTACCCGACCCGGCAAGCGGCGCGGGGGGCAGGGAGACCCCTGGCGGGACCAAACCCGGACGAGACCGGGAGACGCCTGGCGGGACCGGCGGCGCACAGGACCGAATACCGTCCGGCGGGACCAGCGGCGCGCAGGACCGGAGGGCATCCGGCGGGACCGGCGGCGCACTGGACCGGGAGGGGGCCGGCGGGAGCAGCGGCGCACGGGACCGGGAGGGGGCCGGCGGAGACAGCCGCACTCGGGGCCGGGGCCTCCCCGGCGGTCCGGGCGGGGGCGGGCGCTGATGGAGACCGCGCTGACCGGGCTCGTCGGGGTCACGCATCCCATCGTGCAGACCGGCATGGGCTGGGTGGCGGGGCCCCGCCTGGTCTCGGCGACGGCGAACGCGGGCGCGCTGGGCATCCTGGCCTCCGCGACGATGACCCTCGACCGGCTCCGCGACGCCGTGAAGGAGGTCAAGTCCCGTACGGACCGGCCGTTCGGCGTGAATCTGCGCGCCGACGCCGGGGACGCCGGGGACCGGGTGCGGATCATCGTCGACGAGGGCGTGCGGGTCGCGTCGTTCGCGCTCGCCCCCTCCCCCGAGCTGATCGCCGAGCTGAAGGAGGCGGGCGTGATCGTGGTGCCGTCCGTCGGCGCCCGGCGGCACGCCGAGAAGGTGGCCGCCTGGGGCGCCGACGCGGTGATCGTGCAGGGCGGCGAGGGCGGCGGCCACACCGGGGAGGTGGCGACGAGCGTGCTGCTGCCGCAGGTGGTGGACGCCGTGGACATCCCGGTGGTGGCGGCCGGCGGCTTCCACGACGGGCGGGGGCTGGTGGCGGCGCTGGCCTACGGGGCGGCGGGCATCGCGATGGGCACGCGTTTCCTGCTGACCTCCGACTCGACCGTCCCCGACGCGGTGAAGGCGCGGTATCTGGCGGCGACGGTCAAGGACGTCACGCTGACGACGGCCGTCGACGGGCTGCCGCACCGCATGCTGCGCAGTGAGCTCGTCGACGCGATGGAGCGGGCGGGCCGCACGCGGGCCCTCGTCCGGGCCGTGCGCCGCGCGGCCGGGTTCCGGCGGATCTCCGGCCTCTCCTGGTCCCGGATGATCCGCGACGGCCTCGCCATGAGACACGGCAGGGACCTGTCGTGGAGTCAGGTCCTGCTCGCCGCCAACACGCCGATGCTCCTGAGGTCGTCGATGGTGGACGGCCGGACGGATCTCGGGGTGATGGCGTCCGGCCAGGTTGCCGGGGTGATCGACGATCTGCCGTCGTGCGCGGAGCTGATCGACCGGGTGATGGCACAGGCCCACGCGACCCTCACAGCCCTTCCCGGCCCGGACAACTGAACACCGGCACCGCAGGGGACGCCGACCCCGGCCTCCGGCCCCCGTCTACGGACGGCCACAGGCCGGGACAGCGACAGGCCGGGACGGTCACGTCTTCGACGCCGTCCGGTCCGGCCCGGACGTCAGCTCCTCAGAGCCGTTCGATGATCGTCACGTTCGCCTGTCCGCCGCCCTCGCACATCGTCTGGAGTCCGAACCGGCCGCCCGTGCGCTCCAGTTCGTGCAGCAGGGTCGTCATCAGCCGCACGCCGGTGGCGCCGAGGGGGTGACCGAGGGCGATCGCGCCGCCGTTGACGTTGACCTTCTCCGGGTCGGCGCCGGTCTCCTTGAGCCAGGCGAGGACGACCGGGGCGAACGCCTCGTTGATCTCGACGAGATCGATGTCGCCGATGGACATGCCGGTCTTCTTCAGGGCGTACGCCGTGGCCGGGATGGGTGCGGAGAGCATCCGGACGGGGTCCTCGCCGCGCACCGAGAGGTGGTGCACGCGGGCGCGGGGGGTCAGACCGTGTTCGCGGACCGCCCGCTCGGAGGCGAGCAGCATCGCGGCGGCGCCGTCGGAGACCTGGGAGGAGCAGGCGGCGGTGATGGTGCCGCCCTCGACGACCGGGTTCAGTGCCGCCATCTTCTCCAGCGAGGTGTCCCGGCGCGGGCCCTCGTCGGCCCTGACCTCGCCGTGGGCGACCGTCTCGCGCGCGAAGCGACCCTCGTCGAAGGCGCGGATCGCCCGCCGGTGGGAGCGGAGGGCGAACTCCTCCTGGTCGCGGCGGCTGATGCCCCACTTGGCGGCGATCAGCTCGGCGCCGTGGAACTGGTTGACGGGCCGGTCGCCGTAGCGTGCCCGCCAGCCCTCGCTGCCCGCGAAGGGCCCCTCGGTGAGGCCGAGCGGTTCGGCGGCCTGGCGGGAGGCGAAGGCGATGGGGATCTGGCTCATGTTCTGCACGCCGCCGGCGACGACCAGGTCCTGGGTGCCGGACAGGACACCCTGGGCGGCGAAGTGCACGGCCTGCTGGGAGGACCCGCACTGCCGGTCGACGGTCACCCCCGGCACCTCCTCGGGCAGTCCGGCCGCGAGCCAGCTGGTGCGGGCGATGTCCCCGGCCTGCGGCCCGACGGTGTCCAGACAGCCGAAGACGACGTCCTCGACGGCCGCCGGGTCCACGCCGGACCGCTCGACCAGCGCCGTGAGGACGTGCGCGCCGAGGTCGGCCGGGTGGACTCCGCTCAGTCCTCCCCTGCGCCGCCCGACGGGCGTGCGGACCGCTTCGACGATGTAGGCCTCGGCCATGACGACTCCCTCGCGGACGTGAGTGGTGCGCTTACGGCTCCTCGCGGACGGAGATGCCGTCGAGCACCATCGACAGGTACTGCCGGGCGATCTCCTCCGGGCTGTGCTGACCGCCGGGCCGGTACCAGGAGGCGGCGACCCACACGGTGTCGCGCACGAACCGGTAGGTGAGGCGGATGTCGAGGTCGGCCCGGAAGACCTCGGCGTCGACACCGCGTTCCAGTGTGCTCAGCCACGCCTTCTCGAAGTTGCGCTGCGAGTCGGCGAGGAAGGCGAAGCGCTGCTGTGCGGCGAGGTGCCGGGCTTCCTTCTGGTAGATCGCGACGGCCGCGCGGTGCCGGTCGATCTCCCGGAAGGATTCGGTGACCAGGGCCTCCAGGGTTTCCCGGGGGCCGAGTTCGGCGTCCAGGACGGTGTCGTAGCCGTCCCAGAGCTCGTCGAGGAAGGTCCGCAGGATCTCCTCCAGCATCGATTCCTTGGAGTCGAAGTGGTAGTAGAGACTGCCCGCGAGCATCCCGGCCTCGTCCGCGATCTTGCGTACGGTGGTGGCGTTGTAGCCCTGTTCGGCGAACACCTCGGCGGCGGTGCCGAGCAGTTCGCGGCGGCGCTCCGGGGTGGCGGTCACCTGGGGCTTCTTCTTGGTAGGCACACGGTCATTGTCGTCCTATGCGTGCTGGCTGCTCACGGACACGACCTCGCCGGTGAGGTACGAGGAGTAGCCGGAGGCGAGGAACACGATCACGTTGGCGACCTCCCAGGGCTCGGCGTACCGGCCGAAGGCCTCGCGGGCGGTCAGTTCCTCCAGCAGTTCGGGGGTGGTCACCTTCACCAGGTGCGGGTGCATGGCGAGGCTGGGCGAGACGGCGTTGACCCGCACCCCGTAGGCGGCGGCCTCGATCGCGGCGCACCGGGTGAGGGCCATGACCCCGGCCTTCGCGGCGGCGTAGTGGGCCTGTCCGGACTGGGCCCGCCAGCCGACCACGGAGGCGTTGTTGACGACGACTCCGCCGTCGCCGCGCTCCTTGAGGCGTCGCAGCGCGGCCCGGGTGCACCGGAAGGTGCCGGTCAGTGTGACGTCGATGACCTTCGACCACTGCTCGTCGGTCATGTCGACGAGGGGTGAGGTGCCGCCGAGGCCGGCGTTGTTGACGACGATGTCGAGTCGGCCGTGGAGCTCCGCGGCGGTGTCGAAGAGGGCCTGGACCTGGTCCTCCTCGGTGACGTCGCAGGGCAGGGCGGCGACCGCCTCGGCGCCGAACTCCCCGGCGAGGGTCCCGGCGGTCTCCTTGAGCCGGCGTGCGTGCGCGTCGCTGATCAGCACGCGCGCGCCCTCCTCCAGGAACCGGCGGGCCGTGGCCCCGCCGATGCCGGCGCCGGCGGCGGCGGTGATGACGGCGGTGCGGCCCTTCAGCAGCCCGTGCCCGGGTATGTACGCCGGACTCTCGACGTCGCTCATGACCCCAAGCTAACCTACCAAACACTTGTTAGGGAAGGTTGCCGTCACTCCCGGAGCCCACCGCCGTCCAACACCCACCGCCGTCCGGAGCCCGCCGCCGAAAGGTGCCGTCGATGGATCTCACCCGTTCCCCCGCCGACGAGGCGTTCCGCGCCGAGGCCCGCGCCTGGCTGGACGCCCATGTCCCGGCGGTGCCGCTGCCCTCCCTGGAGACCGCGGAGGGCTTCGCCGCGCACCGCGTGTGGGAGGCCGAACTGGCGGCGGACCGCTGGTCGGTGGTGTCGTGGCCGTCGGCGTACGGCGGCCGGGACGCGGACCTCGTGCGCTGGCTGGACTTCGAGGAGGAGTACCACGCGGCGGGCGCGCCCGGCCGGGTCGGGCAGAACGGCGTCAGCCTGCTCGCGCCGACCCTCTTCGACCACGGCACCCCGGAGCAACGGGAGCGTGTGCTGCCGCCGATGGCCACGGGCGAGGTGGTCTGGGCGCAGGCGTGGTCCGAGCCGGAGGCGGGTTCGGACCTGGCCTCGCTGACCTCGCGGGCCGTGCGCGCGGACGGCGGCTGGCGCTTGAGCGGACAGAAGACCTGGTCGTCGCGGGCCGCGTTCGCCGACCGTGCCTTCGGCCTGTTCCGCAGCGGGCCGGGCCTGCCGAAACCCCATCAGGGCCTGACGTATCTGATGTTCGACCTGCGCGCGCCGGGCGTGACGGTCCGCCCCATCGGCCGGCTGGACGGCAGACCGGCCTTCGCCGAACTGTTCCTGGACGACGTGTTCGTGCCGGACGAGGACGTGATCGGCGAGCCGGGGCAGGGCTGGCGGGTGGCCATGTCGACGGCGGGCAACGAACGGGGGCTGACGCTGCGCTCCCCGGGTCGTTTCCTGGCCGCCGCCGACCGGCTGGCCGCGTTGTGGCACACCCACGGCGACCCGTCCGACTCGGCCCTGCGCGACCGGGTGGCCGACGCGGTGATCGGCGCCCGCGCCTACCAGCTGTTCACCTACGCCAACGCCTCCCGGTTCCTCGAAGGCGAGAGCCTCGGGCCCGAGTCCAGCCTGAACAAGGTGTTCTGGTCGGAGCTCGACATCGCGCTGCACGAGACGGCGCTCGATCTGCTCGGTCCCGAGGGCGAGTTGGCGGACACCGAATGGTCCGAGGGGCATGTCTTCTCGCTCGCGGGCCCGATCTACGCGGGCACCAACGAGATCCAGCGCGACATCATCGCCGAGCGGCTGCTCGGCCTCCCGAAGGGCCGCCGCTGATGCGTTTCCTCCTCGACGCCGAGCAGCGCGCCTTCGCCACCTCCCTGGACGCGATGCTGGCGTCGGCGGACACACCGTCGGCCGTGCGGGCGTGGGCCACCGGCGACCACGCGCCAGGCCGGGCCCTGTGGTCGCGGCTCGCCGAGGCGGGCGTCTTCGCGCTGGCCGTCCCGGAGGCGTACGAGGGTGTGGGACTCCTGCCCGTCGAACTGGCCGTCGCCCTCGTGGAGTTGGGTCGTCACGCGGTGCCGGGCCCGGTGGTGGAGACGGTCGCCGCGGCCGTCCTGCTGAGCGAGTTGGGCGAGCTCGGCGAGCCGGGCCCGGCCGAGCGGCTGCTGCCGGGCCTGGCCTCGGGCAAGAGCGTCGCGACGTTCGCCCCGGCCGGCGCGTACGCGCTCGACGCGGACGCGGCGGCGGCGCTGCTCGTCGTGGAGGGCGAGACCCTGCGCCGCGCGCCCGGCCACGGTCCGGTGCGCGCGTCCGTGGACCCCTCCCGGCGGCTCGCCCTGCCCGAGGCCGGCGGGGATCTCCTCGCCACCGGCCCGCACGTCGCCCGCGCCGCCCGCCGGGCCCTGACCTGGGCCCGGCTCGCCACCGCCGCCCAAGCCCTCGGCGTCGGTCTCGCGCTCCTCGACCGGACCGTCGCCTACGTCGGGCAGCGCACCCAGTTCGGGGTTCCCGTCGGCTCGTTCCAGGCGGTCAAGCACCGGCTCGCGGACGCGACGATCGCCCTGGAGTTCGCGCGCCCGCTGCTGTTCGGGGCCGCCCTGTCGATGGCCCCGGCCGAGGTGGCCGCCGCGAAGGTCACAGCCTGCGAGGCCGCGTACACCACGGCCCGGACGGCGTTGCAGCTGCACGGGGCGATCGGATACACGGCCGAGTACGACCTGTCCCTCTGGTTCACCAGGGCCCGCGCCCTGCGGACGGCCTGGGGCACCCCGGCCGAGTGCAGGGCCGAGGCACTGGCCGGTCTCAGTGGTGGTGGTCCTCGCTCGTGATCTCCCGGTATTCCTCTGCCGTCGGCTTCGGGATCCGGGTGCCGGGCCCGTACAGGGCGCGCGCCAGCCGGGCGCGCAGCCTTTGGGCCGGGCCGACCCGGCGGACCACGCCGTTCGCGTCGACCAGCGGACCCACCTCGTACGGCGGCGCCTGTTCGTGCTGGGTGAGGGTGAACCGCTGGGCCGGGGTGAGCGGTTCGTGGACCTCGACGTACTCGCCGTGCGGCAGACGCCTGATGGTGCCGGACTCGCGTCCGTGCAACACCTTGTCGCGGTCGCCGCGTTGCAGCCCGAGACAGATCCTCTTCGTGACGACGTAGGCGAGCGCGGGTCCGGCGAAGACGGCGACGCGGACGAACCAGGTGATCGCGTTGATCGACAGATGGAAGTGGGTGGCCCACAGGTCGTTGCCGCCGCCGACCAGCAGAACGGCGTACAGCGTGAGCCAGGCGACGCCGAGCGCGGTGCGCGTGGGCACGTTGCGCGGCCGGTCCAGGATGTGGTGCTCGCGCCGGTCGCCGGTGACCCAGGCCTCGATGAACGGGTAGACGGCGATGGCGGCCATGATGAGCGGGAAGAGCGAGAAGGGGATGAAGACGCCCAACTGGAGTGTGTGGCCGAAGGCGTTGATCTCCCATCCCGGCATCACCCGGATCAGTCCCTCGGAGAAGCCGAGGTACCAGTCGGGCTGGGCGCCGGTGGTCACCAGGTCGGGGCGGTAGGGCCCGAAGGCCCACACGGGGTTGATGGTCGCGATCGCGCCCATGATCGACAGGACACCGAAGACCAGGAAGAAGAAGCCGCCTGCCTTGGCCATGTAGACCGGCATGAACGGCATGCCGACGACCGACTTCTGGTCCCGTCCGGGCCCCGGGTACTGCGTGTGCTTGTGGTAGAAGACCAGGATCAGATGGGCGGCCACCAGGCCCAGCATGATGCCCGGCAGCAGCAGGACGTGGATGGGGAAGAACCGCGGGATGATGTCGTGCCCCGGGAACTCGCCGCCGAAGAGGAAGAACGAGATGTACGTCCCCACGACCGGGATCGACAGGATGGCGCCCTGCGCGAAGCGGACGCCGGTTCCGGAGAGCAGGTCGTCGGGGAGCGAGTAGCCGGTCAGGCCGGTGATGAGGCCGAGCATCAACAGGGTCCAGCCGAAAAGCCAGTTGACCTCGCGCGGCTTGCGGAACGCGCCGGTGAAGAACACCCGCATCATGTGCACGAGCATCCCGGCGAGGAAGACGAGCGCCGCCCAGTGGTGGATCTGCCGGATCAGCAGTCCGCCGCGCACGTCGAAGCTGATGTCGAGGGTGGACTCGTACGCCCGCGTCATGACGATGCCGTTCAGCGGCCCGTACGAGCCGTGGTAGACGACCTCGACGCCGCTGGGCTCGAAGAACAGGGTGAGGTAGACACCGGTGATGATCAGGACGAGGAAGCTGTAGAGGCAGACCTCGCCCAGCATGAACGACCAGTGGTCCGGGAAGACCTTGCGCATATTGGCCTTGGCCAGCGTGTAGAGGCCCAGCCGGCCGTCGGCCCAGTCGGCGAGCCGCTCACCCTTGGCCGTCTCGGCCCGCCGCCGCTCACTCAAACTCATACGCCCGCCCCCTCGGCCCCCAGGGTGGCACGCCCCTCGCTGGAAGCCAACGGTGCGACGGAGAAGGGGAGTTGTCTCGCCCCCTCCGCCCCTACCCGTCCCGTACCCGGGGGCTGCGCCCCCAGACCCCCGCTTCGGCCTGACGGCCGTGTCCTCAATCGCCGGACGGGCTAGGACTTTCGAGCGCCGGACACGAACAGTTCAGCCCCTCCGGCGTTTGAGGAGCGGGGGGTCCGGGGGCAGCGCCCCCGGGTACGGGACGGGTAGGGGCGGTGGGGGCGAAACCAAACCCGCCAATGG